>JBGSII010000413.1:0-27335 GCA_041742555.1 Ilumatobacteraceae bacterium | reverse complement strand
CGGCTCGGCAGCGCACCCGCACCTGCGCCCGCTCCCCCGTCCGCGGCCGGCGTGTCGATCGACGTGTTTCCCGTGCAGGGAAAGTGCTGGTTCGGCGATACGTGGCATGCCCCGCGCGGCGGCGGTCGCCTGCACGAGGGCGTCGACATCATCGCCGCCCGCGGGAAACTCCTCTACGCGGTGGTCTCCGGCACGGTGTCGAAGATCTACATCGACCAGCCAGGATCCCTCGCCGGCAACGGACTCAGGATCGCACAGGACAACGGGACCTACTTCACGTACCTCCACCTCGACACCTTCGCCGAGGGCATCAAGGTCGGTACGAAGGTCATTGCCGGCCAGGTCATCGGCACGGTGGGCAGCACCGGCAACTCGGCAACTCCGCACCTGCACTTCGAGGTGCATCCCGGCGGTGGCGCCGCGGTCAACCCCTACCCGCTGGTCAAGCGCATCGACGCCTGCAACGTGACGGCACCTCGCGCCTGAGCGAGGAGATGCCGGATGCTGCAACGGGCGCTCGCTGACGGGTACGCTGCGGTCACAACTGAATCGCCGTTCCACCCGAGCGGGAGAGTCATCCCCAGATGACGCCGAAGGAGCAACCTCCCCGGAATCTCTCAGGCCCACGGACCGCTCGGGCGAGGCACGCTGGAAAGCGCCACCCGGTGTCGAGTCGCTCGGACTCGTGAAGACACCAGGAGGTCACCGACGGGGAAAGCCAGGGTTCGCCTTGGCGAAACTCTCAGGTATCGATGACAGCCGGGGAAGTCCGACCCGCCACAGGAGGCTTCCCCGTGTCCGATCCCACTCCCCCACGTTCGCTGCGCTCGCTCGTCGAGCCAGAGGAGTTCTCGCGGCGACACATCGGGCCGACGGCCGACGACATCGCCGAGATGTTGCACACGATCGGCATCGACTCCGTCGATGACCTGCTGACCGAGACGATGCCGAGCACCATCCGCAGCGGATCGCCGCTCTCGCTGCCGGGCGCGGTGTCCGAAACGGAGGCGCTCGAACGGCTCCGCTCGATCGCAGGTCGGAACCGACGGGTGACGAGCCTGATCGGCATGGGCTACACGGGGACGATCACCCCGCCGGTGATCGCCCGCAACGTCCTGGAGAATCCGGCCTGGTACACGGCCTACACGCCCTACCAGCCGGAGATCAGCCAAGGGCGTCTCGAGGCGCTGCTGAACTTCCAGACGCTGATCACCGAGCTGACCGGGCTCGACGTGACCAACGCGTCACTGCTCGACGAGGCGACCGCGGCGGCAGAGGCCATGACCATGGCGCGACGGCAGTCGAAGGCCACCTCGAACCGGTTCGTCGTCCACGAGGACACCCACCCGCAGACCATCGCCGTGCTGCGCACGCGGGCCGAGCCGGTGGGGATCGACCTCGTCGTCGGCGGTACCGATCTGATCGGGTCGGAGGACGGATTGTTCGGCGCGTTGTTCAGCCTGCCGACCTCCTCCGGCGCGATCGTGGACTGGTCCGACGCAATCGCCCAGGTCCACGACCTCGGCGGGATCGCGATCGTCGCGACCGATCCCCTGGCGTGCCTGCTGACCGTGCCCCCCGGCCAGATCGGTGCCGACATCGCCGTCGGATCGGCCCAACGATTCGGTGTGCCCATGGGCTTCGGTGGACCACACGCCGGGTTCCTGGCCGCCCACGAGACGGCAGCGCGATCGATGCCCGGTCGGATCGTCGGCGTGAGCGTCGACACCGAGGGGCGACCGGCGCTCCGACTCGCGTTGCAGACCCGCGAGCAACACATCCGGCGTGAACGGGCGACGTCCAACATCTGTACCGCCCAGGTCCTGCTCGCCAACATCGCCGGCCTCTACGCGGCGTGGCACGGGCGCGACGGGCTGACGCGAATCGCCGAGCGCGTCCAACGACTCACCTCGATCACCGCAGCCGGCCTCCGGCGAGGCGGGTTGGAGCTCTCGAACGACTCGTGGTTCGACACACTCACCATCGAGGTCCGGTCGGCCGACGACGCGTTGTCCGATGCGCTCGACGCTGGGTTCAACATCCGTCGCGTCGACGACACGCACGTCGGCGTGACCTTCGACGAGACCACGACCGTCGCCGACGTCGACCAGCTCGTCGCCGCCCTCGGCGGGCGACCCCTCGATCTCGCGGAGCGCGACCACGCTCCCGACGGGCTCGCCGAGACGATGCGGCGCACGGACGAGTTCCTCACGCAGTCGGTCTTCGGGCGTTACCACAGCGAACACGAGATGCTGCGCTACCTGCGCCGGCTGAGTGACCGGGACCTCGCGCTCGACCGCACGATGATCCCGCTCGGTTCCTGCACGATGAAGCTCAACGCGACCTCCGAGATGGTGCCGATCACCTGGCCGGAGTTCAGCGACATCCATCCGTTCGCGCCGGTCGATCAAGCCGCCGGATACCTCGAGTTGATCCACGATCTCGAGGCGCGACTGGCTGCCATCACCGGCTACGACGCGGTGAGCCTGCAACCGAATGCGGGCAGCCAGGGCGAGTACGCAGGTCTGCTGGCGATCCGGGCCTACCACCGCTCGCGCGGTGACCTCGATCGCACCGTGTGCTTGATCCCCTCGAGCGCCCACGGCACCAACGCGGCGAGTGCCGTGATGGCCGGCATGGAGGTCGTCGTCGTGGCATGCGACGACCGCGGCAACATCGACCTCGCCGATGTGCGCGCTCGGCTCGAACAGGTGGGCGACCGCCTCGCCGCGATCATGGTCACCTATCCGTCCACGCACGGAGTGTTCGAGTCGACCATCGTCGAACTGTGCGACCTCGTCCACGATGCCGGCGGCCAGGTCTACGTGGACGGAGCAAACCTCAACGCCCTGGTCGGCCATGCACGCCCAGGCGAGTTCGGAGCCGACGTGAGCCACCTGAACCTCCACAAGACGTTCTGCATCCCACATGGTGGTGGCGGCCCTGGCGTCGGCCCGATCGGTGTCCGAGCCCATCTCTCCCCATTCCTGCCCGGACACCCCTTGCACGACGGCCAGCCCGTCGGCGCCGTGGCGGCGGCGCCCTACGGCTCGGCGGGCATCTTGCCGATCCCCTGGATGTACATCGAGATGATGGGCGCGCCTGGACTCACCCGAGCGACGACGGTGGCCATCGTGGCGGCCAACTACGTGGCGGAGCGACTCGACCCGTACTTCCCTGTCCTCTATCGGGGCCAGCACGGGCGCGTCGCGCACGAGTGCATCCTCGACCTTCGCGAGATCACCAAGTCGACCGGAATCACCGTCGACGACGTCGCGAAACGTCTCATGGACTTCGGGTTCCATGCCCCGACGATGAGCTTCCCGGTGGCCGGAACGCTCATGGTCGAGCCGACCGAGAGCGAGAGCAGGCGGGAGCTCGACCGGTTCTGCGAAGCGATGATCGCCATCCGCGCCGAGATCGATCAGGTCGTCCAGGGCATCTGGCCGCTCGAGGACAGCCCGCTCCGCCACGCTCCACACACCGCCGAGGACCTCCTCGGCGACTGGAATCGGCCCTACCCGCGAGATCTGGGCGCCTTCCCCGTCGTCGGCCTGCGGTCGCAGAAGTATTTTCCCGCCGTGTCGAGAATCGACGGAGCTCAAGGCGACCGCCACCTGGTCTGTTCGTGTGAGCCGTTGGAGGCCTACGCCGCTGCACTAGCGTGACGGGCGATGGCTGACGCACGACCCGACCCGCTGGCCGATCTCTTCACGCTGTTCGCCACACCGCTGTCGGGCACGGTGCGCTCGATCGAGCAGTTTCGCAAAGGCGTCGACGAGTTCCTCAAGGGCGTCGAGAACTTCAACCGGACGATGGAGAACCTGAACGAGGCGACCGAGCGGATCAACTCGCTGCTGATCGACGTCGAGCAGCCGATCCGGGCTGCGATCCCCCAGGTCACGCGTACCGTCAAGGCAGCCGACGAGATGATGCAGGTCGTCAGCGGCCCGGCGATGGCGGTCGCACCGGGCCTCAACCGGCTCGCGGAGACACTCTCGACCCCGGCGTTC
The DNA here is from genome assembly GCA_041742555.1 of Ilumatobacteraceae bacterium. GTDB lineage: Bacteria > Actinomycetota > Acidimicrobiia > Acidimicrobiales > Ilumatobacteraceae > Sva-07. The sequence continues at coordinate 23,322 of JBGSII010000413.1, read as the reverse complement.
GCACAACTCCCCAGCCAGATCGGCGCCTTCTCCGACGTGCTCGCCGAGGTGTCGAAACGCCTTGGACCGCTGACCCAACTCGCCGAGTCGGCCGGTGGGATCTTCGGCGGGTTCCGGATGCCAGGGACGCGGCCGTCGACCGTGCCGTCACCAGCGCCCGAGCCAGAGCGGCAAACCTCGATCCGGATGACGACCAAGCGGCCGGTTGCAAAAAAGGCTCCTGCGAAGAAAGCCCCTGCGAAGAAGGCCGCGGTGAAGAAAGCTCCTGCGAAGAAGGCCGCGAAGAAGGCGCCCGCCAAGAAGAGCGCCGCGGCACCGGCCAGCTGATCGTCAACGACGCACGAACGGGGTGGCGGCCACTCGGCCCGCCAGATCCTTGCCCCGCACGTCGATGACCACCGACGCACCCTCCGGCGTGTCAGGAGGCACGAACCCCAGCGCAATCCCGTGACCGAGCACCGGCGAGAAATTGCCGCTCGTCACCGCGCCGACCGTCGCTCCGTCGATCGAGATGGAACATCCTGCGCGTGCAGGGCGTCGCCCCTCGGTGGCGATGCCGACCAGGCGACGCGAGATCCCTCGATCCCGCTCCGCCAGAGCGGCATCTCGTCCGACGAACGCGGGCTTGCCCCAGGCGACCACCCAGCCGAGGCCGGCCTGCAGCGAGGTGATGCCGGCGCCGAGTTCGTGGCCGTGCAATGGCAACGCGCTCTCCAGACGCAGGGTGTCACGGGCGCCGAGTCCGGCTGGTGGGATGCCCGCGTCGGCGAGCGCTCGCCACAGATCGGGTGCGGCCTCGACCGGAACGGCGATCTCGATACCGTCCTCGCCGGTGTATCCCGTCCCCGCGACCGTGCACGGCGCCCCGTTCCAGTCGAGCGCAGCGACGCGGAAGCGCCCGACGTTCGCAGCAGCCGGAAAGGCCGTCGAGACCAGCACCTTGGCGTCGGGTCCCTGCACTGCGATGACGGCGCGCTGCGACGTCGTGTCGACACCACCGATCGCTGCTCGGACGCCCGAAGTGTTCGATGCATTGGGCATCACATCGAAGGCCTCCGGGTCGTCGGGACGCCACCACACGATGATGTCGTCGACCACCGAAGCATCAGCGGCATCGAGCAGGTGGGTGTACTGCGCGCGACCGGGCTCGACCTTGGACAGGTCGTTGGTCAGCGTCGATTGCAGGCGCTCGAGGGCGTCGCTCCCCTCGACCCGGACCGTGCCGAGGTGGGACACGTCGAACATCACGGCACGAGAACGGCACGCCAGATGCTCCTCGATCGTGCCCGACGGATACGCGATCGGCATCTCCCAGCCGCCGAACTCCACCATCGTGGCACCGAGCGTTCGATGCTCGGCGTCGAGCGGCGAACGTTGCAGCGTCATCCGATCCGGCGGTCCGCGTCGACGCCGACCGTGTCGCTCGCCATCGGGGCGAGGTCTGCCTCGAGCTCCTCTCGGACACCGCCGAGGGAGAGCACGTTGAGGACACCCTGGCCGTTCTTGAGCACGTCGACGAGTTGATCGCCGTCGCACAGCATGACGCTGCCGCCGTCGATGACGATGTGCGCAGCAGCGATGTCGGTCGTGACGTGGCGGCGCAGATACTCGAAGACCTTGCGCACCTGTTCGAGCTTGATGCCCGCGTCGAGCAGCTTCTTGATCGTCTTCAGTTCGAGCAGATCGTTGTACGAGTACGACCGGCGGCTCCCGCTGCCCGTCGCGTCGCTGAGCGACGGACGGATGAGGTCGGTGCGGGCCCAATAGTCCAGCTGGCGATACGAGATGCCGACGACCTTGGCGGTCACGGTCCCGCTGTAGCCGAGCTCGGTCGACCCAGCCTCGAGTGATGTGTTCTCCACGGAATTCCTCCGGTTCGTCTTGCCCAACACCTGCGAACGCGTCTGTCACATCGCACGATCTCACATCGCCGTAACTACGCCGATGTGAGGTGGTACACCCTACGGACTACGGCGCCTCGCGTCAACAGCCGGTATCGTCGGCATTCCCGACGACAGGAGGCACCGTGAAGCACGACGACAAGGTCACCGACGCACTCGGCAAGGTCAGTCTGTTCGCTGGCCTGGACTCACGTGCGCTTCGGAGCATCGCGGAGCAGACCAAGACGTTCACGTTCGGTTCCGGTGACTCCGTGATCGACGCGGACGCGTCGGGACGCTTCGGGCGGCTGTACATCGTGGTCAGCGGCAGTGCAGATGCGATCGTCGGCGACGACGTGGTTGCGACATTCGGACCAGGCGACTACTTCGGCGAGATGAGCGTGCTCGACGGCAGCCCGCGTTCGGCGAGTGTCGTCGCCACATCGGAACTCGAGACCTATGGCCTGGCGGCCTGGAACATGCGTGCACTGCTGCGTGAGGAGCCCGAGATCGCACTGCACGTCATCCAGACGCTTGCCGGCAGACTCCGCGCCCAGAACGAGACGATGTACGAGTGACCGACCGCTGAGGTCGACGGCGATCGGTCGAGCGACGATCAGGTCCAAGAGACGCCTGCCAAGGCCATCGACTCCCGGTCGACGCGGGGAGCTCCGGGCCAACCCGCTCCCGCTGCATGGCACGGGCAGGCACACGTCCATCCGGTGGTCCCGTCGTCCGAGGTCGCTGGCCACCACCCGGCACAGCCCAGGTGTTTCGCTCGGACGGTTCCAAGGTGCAGCGCCCGCGCCGGAACGGTCGGATCGCACGCGAGCCCGTAGTCCGTCGAGACGCGTGACCGCTCCGGAGGCGTCAGCTCGACGGGGATCGTGTCGTATTCATCCACGTTTCTCGCATCGGCGGATCGCGACCGGAACTGAGCGGCCTTGCTGGAATCCAGACAGCTCGACCTCAGCGTCGCATCCGGTCGTCCTAGTGGAAGTCCTCCGGTGAGACGTTCTCGATGAAGTCTTTGAACTCGTCGATGATCTCGGCCGCTTCGTCGAGGGTCCCCGGCTCGGGCTCCTGACCGACCTCGTCGATCAGGTGGTCGGAGGCCAACAACGGCGCTCCACACCGCACGGCGAGTGCGATCGCGTCGGACGGTCGCGCCGAGATGACCTTCTCACCGTTCGGCGTGGCGAGGTGGAGCTCCGCGTAGTACGTCCGATCGATGATCTCGGTGACGACGACGCGAGTCAACGTGGTGCCCAATTCGCCCAGCACGTTCAGGAACAGGTCGTGCGTCAGCGGTCGCGGAGGCTCGACGCCTTCGAGCGCATAGTGGATCGCCGACGCTTCGGGGCTTCCGATGTAGATCGGCAGGAGACGATGGCGCCCGTCGGACTCACGCAACAGGACCATGGGCGTGTTGGCAGGCATCTCCACCCTGACGCCGATGAGTTCCAAAGGGACCACACGTTCACTGTACCCCGGTGCCATCTACCGTGTGACCTCGGCAACCGATCCGGTCGACGAGGTTCAGTGAGGGTGCAGACGAAGCGCTGAGCGCATCATCGCCGACCGCAATCGCCCGCCGTTCTGCTCGAGTTCGTCGAGTTGCGCAACTGCGTGGGCGCGGGCCTCTGGATTTCGCTGGCGAAGCAGCGGCTGGATCAGCTGCTCGAACAGGCCCGCCTCACGCTCGGCGGCGACGCGCCAGCTCCGAAGGTGCCTCGGTTCGATCCCGGCGTCGAGGAACCGTTTGGAGATCGTCGCGATCTCGACGGCGTCCTCGTCGTAGCTCCCCTCGGCGCCGCCGGCCGACGCAGCGACGATGCCGAACGATTCCAACTCCGTCAACTGCTTGCGATCGATCCCGGCCATCGCGCACAGCTCGTCCGCGCTGAGCAAGAGCCCGGGCAGCACAGCACCGGCCGATGTGATCGGACCGGAGGGAGGTTCGGGAGCTGGCTGCAGCTCAGGTGGTGCGGGCTCGGGTGGTGCTGGCTCGCCGTCGGTGCGTTGGAAGAGCACGGCAGCGCCGGTGACCGGTGCGTGGCCGTTGCCGTCGCTCGATCCGTCCGATGTCCGAATCGAGCGCGATTCGTCGCGTTGACGGCCTGCACTCGGATGGGTCTCGGGCCGTGGGACCTCGTACGGCTCACTGACGTTCCTGATCCCGCGAGGTCGGGGCTGCGGGCCGGTGGGATCGATCTCGCCCGAATCGATGCGGTCCTTGATCACCCGCAGCGGCAGGTAGTTCTCCCGCTGCTCTCGAAGGATGCAACGCAGCAGGTCGACATCGGCAGCGTAGAACTTGCGGTATCCAGAAGCCGTGCGTTCCGGATCGATCAGCCCTTGGCTCTCGAGGAACCGGATCTTGGAGATCGTCACGTCCGGGAACTCCTCGAGCAGCAGGGCCAGGACCTCACCGATCGAGAGATGCCCTCCTGATGGCGGCGCGACGACGCCGGGTGGCGACGACTCAGCCATCGTGACGTTCGAAGAAGACGAGCCGGAACTTTCCGATCTGGATTTCATCGCCGTGGCGCAGCAGCATGCGGTCGACGCGCTCCTGGTTGACGTAGGTCCCGTTGAGCGACCCGGCGTCGGACACGACATGACCGTCCGGCGTACGCTCGATCTCGGCATGGCGCCGGGACACGGTGATGTCGTCGAGGCTGATCTCCGAGTCGGGATGGCGGCCGAGTCGGGTGGTCTCACCGATCAACGGGAACCGAGCGCCCGCTTGGGCACCCGCACGGACGATCAGCACCCCGATCTCGTTGGGAAGCTCCCCCACGGCCACGACCACGTCGTCGGCCTTGCCCGGAGCATCTTGCAGCGGATCGATCGCCGTGAGCGTGATCGTGTGGTCGTCGAGCGTGTCGAGAGGAGATCCGCAACTGCTGCAGAACGTGCTCGTCGGAGGGTTTCGATGCCCACACTGGTTGCAGAACACGTACGTACTCATCTCAGCCTTCGGTCAAGGCTCGGTACGCCTCGGCATCCATCAAGCCGTCGAGTTCGGACGGGTCGCTGATCTCGATCCGACAGATCCATCCAGCACCGTACGGGTCGCTGTTGAGCAATTCGGGTTGCGACTCCAGATCAGCGTTGACCTCGGCGATCGAGCCCGTGACCGGGGCATAGATGTCGCTGACCGACTTGGTGCTCTCGACCTCGCTGAAGGACTCACCTGCGGCGACTGCGAATCCGGCTTGGGGCATTTCGACGAAGACGACATCGCCCAGTGCGTCCTGGGCGTACTCCGTGATTCCGATCGTGGCCGTGGCGCCCTCGACACGCACCCACTCGTGATCGGATGAGTAACGGAGTTCGGCGGGGATGTTCATGCTGTCACGGTACCTGGCTTCGAGGGTCGGCGGGGACGGCTTCGGGACGACGGGATGCACCGTTCGCGATCGCCCGACGCACCTGGGGAATATAGGCGATGCCGGTCCAGTAGCTCAGAATCAACCCGGGGATCGCCAGGATCCACGACGCGAACTGGAAGAAGTCGGCGTACGGCTCAGCGCTGCTGCCGATCAGGAACCCCGGGACTGCGAACATCAAGAGCGCCGTCGCGACCTTGCCGAGGTAGGTGACGTCGATTCGCGGCATCCCGTACACCAGCGTCGCCACGATCATCATCGACCCGACGAGCAGTTCTCTGGCCAGCACTGCGATCGCGAATCCGATCGGAATGGCGTCATCGATGATCACCGCCGTGATCGCGACGATGAACAGCAACCGATCGACCGTCGGATCGAACACCTTGCCGAACTCACTGACCTGCCCGAGCCGACGCGCGAGATATCCGTCGATCCAGTCGGTCGCGCTGAGTGCGCCGAGGATCAGCGCCGCGGCGACCGGTTCGTCCAGACCGAACAGGACGTACAAGAACAGCGGGAGGCAACAGAGCCGAACCAGGGTGAACAGATTGGGAAGGGTCCACATCCCGTCGAACATCGACGTCCTCGCCGGGGCGGCGTTCGACCTCGGATCTCCCTCTGGCGCGGCCACGCCCACAGCGTAGGGTGCGGGCATGAGCACGGTGTTCACCAGGATCATCCGCGGCGAGTTCCCAGGGACGTTCGTGTGGCGCGACGACCACTGCGTGGCCTTCCTCTCGATCAATCCGCTGGCGCCCGGCCACGTGCTCGTGGTGCCGATCGAGGAGATCGATCACTGGGTCGATGCGTCGCCGACACTCGCTACGCACCTGTTCGCCGTCGCCCACACGATCGGCCGCGCGCAACAGCAGGTGTTCGAGTGCGAGCGCGTCGGGGTCATCGTCGCCGGATACGAAGTTCCGCACACACACATCCACGTGATACCGACGTCGTCGATGGCGCAGCTCAGCTTCGCCAACGCTGCCGCGAGCGTCGACCGGGACGAACTCGAGTCCTGGGCCGAGTCGATCCGTTCGTCGCTGCGAGACGCCGGAGCGTCGGGCGTCTCCGACTGAGGTCGGGCTCGCCGATGGACGGGTCGACGACCAGTTCACCGCCGAACTGATCTCCCTCACATCTTCGAGTTCCTCGCGGGACCGGCGTCACGAGACCGGGCCCTGTGGAGCCGGCGCGAACGTCACTCGACCGGGTCGATCAGCTCCGCGCGGTTGTTGCGCACGTTGTTGACGTCTGTCGACACCTCGTGCATGGTCAGGACGTCCTCGGCACACCCGACGAGCAGGTGGCCGAGCGCGTCGAGGTCGTGGTTGGCCGGGTCGAGCCAGGCAGTCCATTTCTCGCGCGGCAAGATCACGGGCATACGATCGTGCACGGGCTCCATGGTCGCATTCGCCGCAGTGGTGATCACCGTCGCGCTGTGCAGGAACCGCCCCTCGGCATCGTCGGGATCCTTCCACGCCGCCCACAGACCGGCGACTGCAAGGGGCGCGTCGTCGAAGCGATGGATGAACATCGGCCGCTTCAGCAGCTTGCCCTTTGCGTTCGTCGGCCCGCCCTCGACACCTGCCTGCCATTCGTAGAAGCCGTCCATCGGAACGATGCATCGCTTCGAGCTGAACAGTCGCTTGAACGCCGGCTTCTCGGCGAGCGTCTCCGCACGGGCGTTGATCATGCGCGAGCCGATCTTGCGGTCCTTCGCCCAGCTCGGGATCAGGCCCCAGTGGAAGGCTTCGACCCGAGCGCCACCGTCGCCGTTGGCGACGACCGCATAGATGTCCTGTGTCGGAGCGACGTTGTAGTTCTCGCCGAGCGACTCGGCCACCGCCTCGGTCGGCAGCACCGTGTCGAAGTACGCCGCAATCCGGTCGGGCCCGGAAGTGGAGACGAATCGGCCGCACATGAACTCCACGTTACGTTGCCGCGCCATCGGACACGGCGCCGCCGCGTCGTGCGACAATGGCGGCGTGACCGACTTGCTCACCCAGTGCGACGGACTGCCGCACCGCAGCCTCGAAGCCGGCTCGACCATCATCGAGCAGGGCGAGATCGGTGGCACCATCTTCGTCCTGGTCGACGGACAGGTGCAGATCGAGCGCGACGCCACGGTGCTGGCGGTGTTGGACACGCCCGGCGCGGTCCTCGGCGAGATGTCGACCGTGCTGAATCGTCCGTCGACGGCGTCCGTGAGGGCCGTCACCGACGTCACCCTGCTCGTGGCGACCGACGGGGCGGCGTTCCTCCACCAGCACCCCGAAGTGCTGCTCGAGGTGGCACGCACCCTCGCGACCCGGCTCGACAACCTGACAGGCCACCTGGTCGACGTGAAGCGCCAGTACGGCCAGGCGGGCGGCCACCTCGGCATGCTCGACGACGTGCTCAGCACGCTCATGCATCACCAGGGACGACAGATCTCCTCGGGCTCGGCCCGCCTCCCCGACCCCGACTACTGACGCACGAAGGGCATGTCGACCAGGGCGCGGTCCGGCAGGGCCACCCACTCGGCGGCCGCATCGCCGGACTCGGGGTCGAGATCGATCACGACGTGGGCGGGCATCGGTCCGGGCTGGTGTCCGGCGTTGACCAGCCACGTCGTTCCCCGTCGGTCGAACCACGACCCGCCGGCGACCCACGGCGCCTGGTGAATGTGACCACAGACCACCAGATCCGGGTGCCATCGATCGATCCAGTCGGCGAGGTCTGGGTCGGGGAACGAACGTTCGCCGGTGTTGCACAACGGCGAGTCCGACGGCGGTGAGTGGTAGACCCAGATCCACCGGCTCGGACGGTCGACTGCCGCGGCCGCGAGCTGTTCGTCGACCAGCCGCTTGGTCTGCGGACCGTCCCACCACGGGCACACCGTGAATCGCACGCCGTCGACGTCGATCGAACCGCCGTCGACCACCAACCGGTCGCCGGCGAGCTCACGCAGCCACGCGGTCGCCTGCTCGCCGGTCTCTCCCGGGCCGTCGAGGTCGTGGTTTCCCGACGAGGCGAGCACCAGGGTGTCTTCGGCCATCCGCCTCAGGTACTTGGAGACGACCACGATCTGCACGTCGAGTGGCGCGGCGCCGACGACCTGGAGCATGTCACCGGGGATCACCACGACGTCGACGTCGGCGGCTTGCTCCATGAGCCAGTCGAGCTGAGGGAGGCGGTAGTGCAGGTCCGCCGTGCAGAGCAGCTTCACCCGACTGGAACGTTTCCGCGGTACAGGGCCTCGAAATTGGCGCGATAGAAGTTGTCGACCACCGTCTCGTCGGTGAGGTCCATCGTCGACTCGAAGCGTTGGATCGGATCCTTCGTCCCCTCGGGATGCGGGTAGTCGGAGGAGAACATGAAGAGCTCCGCGCCCGCCTGTTCGATCATCCAGCCGACCGGCTCGCCGGCGAACGGCGTGAAGCGAAGGTGCGTCCGTACGTAGTCGCTGGGAAGCGCGGTCAGCTCTCGCAGTGGCGCCTCGGTCTTGGCGAACTGCATCGCTCGATCGAGGCGGCGCATCCACGGCACGACCCACATGGCGCCCTCTTCGACCGACGCGCCACGCAGGCCCGAGAAGCGTTCGAACATGCCATCGAGCACCATCGCCGCCCAGAACACCTCCGGGCGCTGGTGGATCGCCATGAAGTCCTTCGCCCGAACGTTCTCGCCGCCGCCGAGGAAGTCGGTGACGGTGTGACCATTGTCGTGGAACCCGGGACGTACCGGCCGACCACCCCCGCCGATGTGTGACACCACCGGGACGTTCTCGCTCTCGAGCATGGCCCACAGGGGATGATGATCGGGATGGGTCGGCGACACGACGCCCTTGGGGAGGTCGGTCGGAACCATCACCGCGCAGCAGCCGTCGTCGATCGCTCGACGAGCTGTCGCGATCGTCCGGGTCGGGTCTCCCCACGGGACCGAGGCCACCGCGAGCAGCCTCGGATCACCGGAGCAGAACGCCGCCATCGCCCGGTTGAGGGCTTCGGAACCGCCGTACAGGAGGTCGAGGTCGGACCCGGCGAACTGCGTCGCCGCGAACGTCGGGAACACGAGCTGCGCCGCGAATCCGAGCTGATCCATCACGAAGGACCGTTCCGACGACTCGAACGCACCGACCGCCCCCCATCCCTTCGACCTGAGCAGTTGCTCGGGGTCGCCGTCGATGGTCGCAACTCCCCCGGCCCGACGGCTCGCAGCCTCGTCGACGGCACGCTCGGCGAGCGCGCCGGCTCCTCCGAGCGCGAGCGGGCGCAACCGGGCTGCGGTCGAGGCGTCGGCGAACTCCTCCAGCCAGCCCGGCAACTCCATCACATGGCTGTCGGCATCGAACACGATGCGATCACCTGCGTACGTCATGACGGCACGATAGTTCATGGGGAGCGTGCCATGCTCTGCTGCATGACCCGAGGGCTGACCGCCACCTACAACGAATCTCGGCAGCGATTCCTCGATGCCGCTGGGCACGCCGGCGCTGCGCTGGAGTCCCACACCCATCCGCTGCAAGGGATCGACGGCGAGGAGTTGGCGATCGACGTCGCCTCGATCGGACCGGACGACGCGTCAGCGGTGTTGCTGATCGTGTCCGGCACCCATGGCGTCGAGGGCTTCACCGGATCGGCGCTCCAACACCGGTGGTTCGACGCCCATGCTGCCGCTCGACCCGCCCACGTCCGGGTGGTGTCGATCCATGCCTTCAATCCGTACGGGTTCGCGTGGGTGCGTCGGGTCAACGAGGACAACGTCGACCTGAATCGCAACTTCGTCGACTGGTCGCAACCGCCACCAGCGAACGAGGACTACGGCGGCCTCGCTCACCTGATCGTCCCGGAGTCGTGGGACGACGAGACGCAGCAGGCCACTACGTTGCAGCTGCTGGCCCACGCGGAGGAGGTCGGCTTCCCGCGCCTCCAGGAGGTCGTCAGTGGCGGGCAGTACAGCCACCCGACCGGGGTCTTCTACGGCGGCTCGGGCCCGGTGTGGTCGCATCGCTGGATGGTCGATCAACTCCCGCGCCTCGTCGGTTCGGCGTCACGATTGGGCCTGATCGATCTGCACACCGGGCTCGGACCGTGGGGGCACGGCGAGTTGATCAGTCACGAGTCAGCCGACATGGCGGGGTATCGCCGGGGCACGGCCTGGTGGGGTGACGTCCGATCGATGATGGACGGCGAGAGTGTGTCGGCGCAGCTCAGCGGCGACTGGTTGGGTGCGGTCGACCGGCTCCTGCCGGGGGTGGAGATCACCGCGGTGGCGCTCGAGTTCGGCACCGTCGACGTCGTCAGCGTGCTGCAGGCGCTGCGGGCCGATGCCGTCCTCCACGCCCACGGTGACCCTCGCAGCGCTGGCGCCGAGTTGGTGCGCGCCCAGGTCCGCGCGGCGTTCGCCGACGACGACCCCGCCTGGTTCGACGCGGTGGCCAGCCGGTTCGACGATGTCGTGGCTGCTGCGATGACCGCGCTGTCCGCTGGGTCCTGACCCGTTCGTCGACCGTCGGTTCACGTCGAGCCGGTTACCCACTAGGGTATCCGTGTGATCGATGTCGACGAGCTGTCCACGACGCCGAGGCCGGGCGCGATCGACGCACTCCGGTCGTGGTCGTGGCGTCATCTGCTCGTCGCCGCCGGCGCGGCCGTGCTGCTGGCGCTGGTGATCGGGGTACCGACCGACGTGATTCCGAATCCGGTCTTCGGGCGGCCGGTTCCGGTGACCTGGTGGTCGTACCCCACACTGCTGATCACCGCCGTCCTGGGCGGGTTGCTTGCAGCGACGTACGTCAGCGATCGATCAGCACGCCAGGCGTCGCTCGACGACGTTGATGCTCCGACACGCCGCGGAGGGCTGGCCGGACTGCTGTCGTTCTTCGCTGTCGGGTGTCCCGTGTGCAACAAGCTGGTGGTCGTCGCGCTCGGCACGACCGGCGCCCGTCAGTGGTTCGAACCGGTGCAGCCCGCGCTGGCCGTCGCATCGATCGTGTTGCTCGCGTGGGCGCTGCGCGCACGCATGCGCTCGGCCACGGTCTGCTCGATCTGAGTCCGCTGCGATCAAGCGGCAGCAGCGAACTCCGCGCGGACCCGGGCGGCGTCCGGATGGGTCGCGATGTAGGCGTCGACGTCACGGCGCACCTGCTCGGCGTTCAGACGGGGTTGTTCGACGGTTGCCCATCGCACCATGCCGTCCCAGAATCGGCCGAAGAGCTCCCGCCCGCTGACGGTGTCGCCGTCGATCGTGCGGAACGTCACCGACTGCAGCTCACCGAGGTAGATGCACAGCGATCGCACATGGATCAGTTCGTCGGTCCGGATCCGCTCGATGATCTCCGCCGCGAGCTCGGCGTTGTCGCGGTTGTCGACGAACACGTCGGGTGAGCGCAGGATCTCCTGGGCTTCGGCGAACCCGAGTTCGGCTCGGAACTCGATGATGAGGAGATTGGCGAGCAGTGAGATCAGCCCTTCGATCTCCGCCGGGAGTTCGGGCATGAATCGGGTGCCTGCGTCGGGACGGCCGATGTTGGCGGGCGGATCGACGTCGGGATGGGCGCCGGCGCCGAAGGCCAGGTCGCGAGCGACGAACCACATGACATCGTGGCCCCCGATCCCGAGGTCGGGTTGGCCTCCCTCGTCGAGGCCGTGCGCCAGCAGCAGGCCGCGTCCGAGATGGCCGATGGCCATGTCCGAGATGTCCTCGACGATCACGGGCGCGAGGTCGGCGAACGTGACGTCGGCGAGCAACCGCCCGCGCGCCTCGATCTTCCCGGTGATCGTGAGTTGGTTCCAGAACCAACGACCGAGACCGTTGCGCAGCAGCACCCGTTGCTGCGCAACGCTGACCGCGCGAGTCCCCTCGAGCAGCGCCGAGGTGGCTTCGAACACGTCGCCACCGCGACGACGCAATGCCTGTGCCCAGGCATCGAGCGCCGGCTCTCTGACGGGCGCCCTGGGCGGCTGGTACACGCCATCGGTCGTGATGCCGCCGTGGACACGCTGGCCGAGGATGACGTGTGGTCCGAGACCTGGATGATCAGCCATCAACTCGGCTTCGGAGTAGGCGAGCTGCATGGCCGAACCCTATGCGACAACGCCTCCCGACGCCACGTACCATCCGGCCATGCGTCGGCGTCATCTGCTCCTCGTCGCGGTCGCTGCGCTGTGTGCGTGCACGCGAGCCGATGACGGCGTCGCAGCGACCGTCGTCGGCCCGGCGGCAACGACGCCGCCGCCGGTGATCGAGACACCCGGACCATGCTCCTACGAGAACACGATCGTCCTCGGAACGGTGGCCAACCCGGCGCTCGACGAAGCCTCGGGCCTCGTGGCAAGTCGCCGGAATCGAGACGTGATCTGGGCGCACAACGACGGCAACAGGTCGCCGGGGCTGTTCGCGATCGGCCACGATGGCACCGATCTCGGCTTCCATCCGATCGAGGTCGACGGTGTGGTCGACCTCGAGGACATCGCCCTGATCTCGGGTCCGACCGGCGACGAGGTGCTGCTGGCCGACATCGGCGACAACGGGTCGGAACGGACCTCGATCCGTCTCTACCGATTCGACGAGCCGGACCCGGCGGTGATCGGCCCGATCACCGACATCGACGTGCTGGAGTACGTCTACCCCGACCGGCCACACAACGCCGAGGTGCTGCTCGTCGACGAGGCGAACCAGCGCGTCGTGATCGTGACCAAGGAGCAGCGGCTCGTGGAGGGCGTGTCCCCCGAGCTCGGCCCCACCGAGGTGTCCCTGGTCTTCGAGGGTCCACTCGACACCGACGGTGACCAGCCGACCGAACTGACCGCGGCCGGCACGATCGATGCCCCACTGCTCGAGACTCGCACGGCGGCCGAGACCCCGCAGCTCGTCTCACTCCTCGGAATCGGCGGACTCCCGACCGGAGGTGACGTCTCCAGCGACGGCGCCCTCATCGCGCTCCGCACCTACGAGACGATCTGGATCTGGCCCCGTCCGACGGGCAGCACCGTGGCCGAATCGTTGACTGCCGACCCCTGCCAGGCGGGCGACGTCCGCGAGCCCCAGGGCGAGGCGGTTGCGTTCTTCGACGGCTCGTTGATCACCGCGAGCGAAGGCCCGAGCCCTGATCTCGTCCAGCTCGGACCATGACCGGGGGTGGCGACGAGGTGCCGTGCCGTCGGTCGCCGGCGCCACGGCGAGCCGGTACCCTGCGCCCGTGATCTCACCGCCACAGACCACGCTGATCCTGGTTCGTCACGGCGAGTCCAATGTCACCGTCAACCGGGTGATCGGCGGGTACCGCACGTGTTCGGGCTTGTCGGACCTCGGCCGTCAGCAGGCAGCTCGGCTGTGCGAGCGGCTGTCGACCACGGCAGAGATCACTGCCGACGTGTTGATCGCGAGCAACTTCTTGCGGGCCATCGAGACAGCAGAGGCCATCGCTCCAGCCTTCGGCGGTCCGGCCATCGAGATCGATCCGGGTTTCGGGGAGCACGACCCGGGCCCCGAGATCGACGGCATGACCTTCGAGGGATATGTCGATCGATTCGGTACGCCGGACTGGACCGATCCGGATGTCGATGTGTTCCCCGGCGGGGAGACGATCGCCGCGTTCCATGCTCGTGTCGGTGCGGCGCTCGCTGCCACCATCGAGGTGCATCGTGGACGTTCGATCGTGATCGCCTGCCACGGCGGCGTGGTCGATGCCACGTTCCGCCACCTGTTGCGAACGGCGTCGACCGGCAGCTTCGAGTTGCACACGCTGAACACGTCGCTCACCGAGTTCACCGCGACCCAGTCCGGCGAATGGCGCCTCAAGCGCTACAACGACGCGGCTCACCTCCACGGGCTCCCCGCCGAGACTCCCCGCACGACGCCGACCTCCTGAGGTCAGCCGCGACCGACGAGGCGCCAGTTGGCTCGCACGACCGTCTCCCGCTCGGCCCGGCGCAACCGCAGGATCTCGACACCTCGTTCACGAAGCGCGCGCTGTGCCGGATCGCTCATGCACGCTTCGATCGCGCACGACAGTGCTTCGGACATCAGGTTGTACTCGCCGGCGAGGTCGTCGAGTTGGAGTGATCCGCTGCGTCCGGCCCGGCCGGCTTCGAGCGCGTCGGCCGTCGCTCGATCGCCCGTGGCCTCGGCGACGTCAGCGGCGTAAGCCTCGATCTCGTCGATCTCCTCGATCATCCACGCGATCTCGGATTCGGCGCGCACGGCGCACTGCTCGAGGATGATGTCGATCTGCTCGAGGGCCACTTTCGCAGTCGCCGTGTGGACCTCGGGGACGACCACTTCGGAGAGTTCGTGTCGGACGTCGCGAAGCAACTGGGCCGTGGTGGGACGAACGATCATGACGATGCTCCTTCGGCGGCGCCCGCCGCCATCGCGTCGAACGCGGCCTGCATGCCGGAGATCGCGTTGATGAAGTTGTCGTGGCCGAACGAGATCGAACCGATCTGCATCGCGGTCATCACCCCGGAGTTCTCGCCGAGTGCGAACTTGTCGAGCTGCGCGGAGATCGTGCCCAGGATCTTGATCGACGACAACACGGTGAAGTAGCCGACCGTGAGTTGGTTGACTTCCGCCTCACCGAAACCCGTGACCTCGCGGTAGGCGGCGAGGAAGGCGTCAGGATCGGCCTCGTAGAGGTTCGGGCCGGCGGCCGTGGAGTAGATGTTGTACCAACCGAGGTCTTCGCGTGGGTCGCCGATCGCTGCGAACTCCCAGTCGACGACGAGGTAGTTGTCGTCGTGGTCGACCATCACGTTGGGCGCCTGAGGATCACCGTGGGTGAGGCGCAGCGGAAGCGGCGGCGGCTTGTTGGCCTCGAGCCAGGCGGCGATGTACCTCCAGGTGGGATCGCTGTTGACGCTCGCACCTTCGTACGAGCGCCACGTCGCGATCAGTTCGTCGATGCGAGCGTCCCAGCTCGCGGGGCGCGGCATCGTGTCGGGCAGCTGGTCCGGCGTGATCGTGTGGATCTGGCCCCACAGCCGAGCGAGACGGGTGGGATGATCGCCGAACTCCTCCATCTCCTCGATGAGCGACTGCAACGACCCGCCGGCGACGTGGTCCATCACGATCGCCTTCGTGCCGAGATGGGCGCCGGAGTCGTCGTAGTAGCGCGCCGCCGGGATCGGAATCACGCCGAGATCGGTGAGCGCCTCGAGCACGGCCCATTCGTGGTCACGCTCGGTCTCGATCATCGAGTGACCTGCGGGCGGGTCGCCGCGCAACACGACCGTCTCTTCCAACGTGACGCCATTGCTCGTGTACCGGACTCTCGCCTTCGCCATGGATCGGCTGTATCCGCCCGCCATTGGCTCGTAGTCGGTGACCTCGATCAGTTCCACGTCGTCACGGTGCCTGCGCAGGAAGTCGGCCAGCATCGCTGGCATCGCCTCGTGATCGTGCATGCAGTTCCCCCTTCGTTCGGTGAGGACCGTAGCCACCATCCGCAACCACCGGCGAGTCCGCGACGGACCGAGGCATCGTCCCCAGTCGGATGAGCTGTCGACTCGCTCGATCGTGTTGGATTCCTGCATGACGAATGCCCCGGACAGCCCGGCTGGCGATGCCGCGCAAGCCATCGCTGCCGACCCCGCGCCCGCCCCACCCGAGGTGTCGACTCGCGAGAAGCGGTTCGAGGTGGTCGCCACGTTGCTGCTCTCGTTCGCCGTGCTCGCAACGGCGTGGACGGGGTACCAGGCGTCGTTGTGGGACGGCATCCAGTCGAGCAATTACACGCAGGCGTCGGGTGCACGCACCGAGGCGGCCGAGCTGCGCGTCGAGGCGAACCAGTATCGGCTCGCCGACCTCAGCGTGTTCGAGAACTTCATCGATGCGTCGGTGTCGGGCAACGACGAGCTCGCCGCGTTCTACCGAGATCGGTTCCGACCCGAGTTCGAGCCGGCCTACGAGGCCTGGGTCGCATTGGATCCCTTCGTGAACCCGGACGCTCCACCGAGCCCGCTGGCCGTACCCGAATACCAACTCGCTGCGGACCAGGAGGCCGCCGAGCTCGAGGAACGGGCAGATCTCCTGTTCGCGGAGGGCGAACTCGCCAACGACTACTCCGACACGTACACGCTGGCGACGCTGCTGTTCGCCATCGTGCTCTTCTTCGCTGCGATCTCCGAACGATTCGAGTACATCCGCATGCGTGTGGTCCTGCTGTCGATCGCCGGTCTCGCGCTCGTGTCAGGGATCGTCGTCGCGTTCAACCAACCCATCACGGGAGGCTGAGCGTCGCGCGACCCACACGTCCTCTGCCGGCCAGCGAGTGGCCCACTCCCCTGTCACGATGTCGTACAGCGTGCGCTGGTCGGCGCCGACCGGTGGGTGCAATTCGTGCAGCGCCTCGACCTCGAACCCGTGGTCGTGCAACAGCCGAATCCAGTCACCGTGGCTCGGGTGGTGCTCGATTCCCCCTCCCGGCCATTCGACGCGGGCGATGTCGCACTGGCTGCGCAGCAGGCGATCGCCGGCAACCCCGCCCGTGTCGGGCACGCAGAGCGCAACGGTCACGCTGTGGGTGAGGAACACCAGCCGCCCTCGCGGTCGGAGGAGCCGGGCGGCCTCGCTGAGCCACGTCGCCGGGTCGCACCAGGGCGCAGCACCGTATTCGCTGACGACGACGTCGAAACATGCGCTCCGGAGCGGAACACAGCCCGCATCCGCTTCGATGAGTGGGAAATGGAGATCGTGGGTGTGCTGACATCGCACTGCGGTGGCGAGTTGGGCGGGGCTGAGGTCGACGCCCACCGGATGGGCACCGGCACGTGCGAGGCTCGCCGACAGGAATGCGGTGCCGCAGGCGAGTTCCACGATGTCGAGGTCACGAACGTCTCCCAGCAGTCGAAGATCGGTCTCGGGGAGGCGGAACAGTCCCCAGCGAACGTCGTCACTCGTCCACTGCTGTTCAGCGTCGGCATTCGTGTACTGCTCGTTGACGACATCCCAGAGCTCCCGGTGGAGGTCGAGGTCGGCTCGTCGAGCGTTCATCGTCCCATCCTGTCGTACACGAGTGCGACAGGATGGCGACGTGGTGTCAGATCCAGGAAATACCGCTCATGCCCAGTTACTCGGCACCTGACAGACCGACTCGATTCAAGACTCGGTCTGTTCTCCGGCAACACGCCGAGCTGGAACGGTGACCCTCGCTCATCGCGTCACCGCTGCCACCTAGACTCGCGCTCGATGGGAGCGGGTACATGAAGGTCGGCGTCCTCATCGTCGCCTACAACGCCGAGACGACGCTGGTCGATGTGCTCGACCGTATCCCAGCCGAGGCGTCGCTGGGGCTTGCCGAGGTCCTTGTGCAGGACGACCACTCGACCGACGCCACCCATGCGATCGCCACCGAGTACCTCGCACGCGAGCAACACCTGAACCTCACCGTCGTGCGCCATGAACGCAATCTCGGCTACGGCGGCAACCAGAAGGCCGGCTATTCCTACGCACTGGACCATGGCTGGGACGTCGCCGTCCTGCTGCACGGCGACGGTCAGTACGCACCCGAGATCATGGGCACACTCATCGACCCGATCGTGAACGGGGACGCCGACGCCGTGTTCGGCTCGCGGATGATGCGGCGCGGCGAGGCACGCCGTGGTGGCATGCCCATGTACAAGTACGTCGGCAACCGCATCCTCACCACGGCCCAGAACGCACTCACCGGACTCGAGCTGTCGGAATGGCATTCCGGGTATCGGGCCTACCGTGTCAGCGCCCTCGCGGACCTGCCCTTCATGACGAACTCGGACGGTTTCGACTTCGACACCGAGATCATCCTGCAACTCGCCACCGCCGGCAAGAAGATCGCCGAGGTTCCGATCCCGACCTACTACGGCGACGAGATCTGCCGGGTCAACGGCGTGCGGTATGCCATGGACGTCATCACCGACACGGTCCGGCATCGGCTGGGGCGGTCCGGATTCGGGACCGGTGAACTCGGCCACGTCACCGAGCCCTACGCGTTCAAGACGTCGCCGTACAGCTCCCACGGCCGCATCCTGAGGATGCTCGACGGCAGGCCGCCGCAGCGCATCCTCGACGTGGGGTGCGGTGCCGGATGGCTCGCCCAGGCGTTGACCGATGCCGGCCACCAGGTCACCGGGATCGATGTCGTCGAGTCCGACGGCGTCCGCGAACGGATGGAGCGGTTCGTGTGCAGCGACCTCGCGAACGGACTCCCCGACGACATCGGCGACGACTTCGACGTCGTCCTCGCCGCCGACGTGATCGAGCATCTCGCCGATCCGACAGCGCTGCTCCGTGACCTCGCCGACCGGGCGGGAACCGACGGCACCGTGATCGCCAGCGTGCCGAACATCGGACACTGGTACCCACGGGCACGGATCGCCGCAGGGCGTTTCGACTACGACCAACGCGGCATCCTCGACTCGACCCACCTCCGATTCTTCACCCGCCGTTCGTTCCGGCACGCCGCCGCAGCCGCCGGGCTGACACCGATCGCCAGCACCCACACAGGGTTGCCGCTCGACGCCCTCGGAGTCGCCGATCGTCCGATCGTCCGATCGATCATCGAGCCGATCGACCGGACGCTCGTCGCGATCTGGCCGACGCTGTTCGCCTACCAGTTCGTGTTCGAGTTCCGCGTGCAGCGGTTCGAACCCGTCGGCGACACCTCGTCGACTCACTGAAGCTCGACGACAACCACATGTGGCGTCGAACCTCGGGCACCGCAGCTGCCGAGCAACGACCTGCACAGATCGTCACGATCGTCGGCGCGACCCTGTTCTCGCTGCTGCTGACCGAGTGGAGACCGTGGCGCCTGTTCGAACGTGCCGGGTTCTCGGGCAACTTCTACGACGTCCAGGCCCAGGCCTTCCTGCGCGGTCGACTCGCCGTCCCTGCGGAGGCTGCCGACATCGAAGGGTTCCTGATCGACGGCAGGACCTATCTGTACTACGGGCCGTTCCTTGCGGTCGCCCGGATCCCAGCGGCCGTCTTCGGTTCGTGGACCGAGGGCAGACTCACGCGGCTGTCGATGATCGTCGCGTTCGTTGCGCTGTGCACGGTGACGTTCCACCTCGCGAAGCGCACCATTGCCTTGCTCAATGCCCCCGTCGGCGCACCGTGGCGACCAGCGCTGCTCGTGGCCGCCGTCGCCTGTTCGCCGGCGCTGGCCCTCGCCGGATCCGCGAGCGTCTACAACGAGACCGAACTGTGGGCATTCGTCTTGATGCTGGCGACCTTCGTCGCGCTCATCGACCTGATGATCGACCCCACCACCCGCGCCGCTGTTGTCGCAGGTTCGCTCGCGATGGCGACCGTCTTGACGCGCGTGTCGGTCGGACTCGGCGCGGTCGTGGCCGTGCTGATCGTCAGCGCGCACGTCTGGCGCCGATCGCGGCGGCCTGCGATGGTCGCAGCGGCTGCGGCCGTCGCTGGGGTGGGAATCCACATCTCGCTCAACCTCGCGAAGTTCGGCTCGCTCTTCGATCTCCCGGGCGACCGCCAGGTCCTGACGATGCTCAGTCGCGAACGAGCAGCGTGGTTCGCCGATCACGGCAACAGCTTCTTCGGACTCGAGTTCATGCCGACGACGATCGTGCACTACCTGCGCCCGGACGCGTTCGCCATCGAGCGCCTCGTACCATTCGTGCGGTTCGGGCCGCGCGCCCGCGAGTTCGGCTCGGCGCAGCTCGAGAGCAACACGCCCGCCAGCTCGCTCACTGCGTCCGCCACACTGCTCGTGGTGATGGCCGCCATCGGGCTGGTGCTCGTCATCCGGCACCGCCATGGTCGCCTCGTGCCGTTCCTGGCCGGATCGATCGTCGCCACCGGACCGACCCTGGCGATCGGATTCATCGCCAACCGGTATCTCGTCGACCTGCTCCCCGGCCTGGTGGTGCTCGGCGCGGTGGCGGCGGCGAGCTTCCACACCAGCCGTCGAACCCTGGCGCTCGGCGCCGTCGGCGCGCTCACGATCTGGGGTCTGTGGATCAACGCCTCCCTCGCAACCTGGTTGAACCAGATCGAGCGGCCCGCCTTCACCTCCGCTCGATACCGCATCGACGCCGCCGTCTTCGACGGCCCGGCGCCGAGCGTGCAGCGCATCGGGGCCGACCTGTCGGTACCGCGTGACGGTGTCGTCGGCATCGACGGACCGTGCGACGGCCTGTACATCGCCACGGGCGGGAACTGGGTCATGCTCGAACTCGCCGACGGGAGACGACGGGTGCAGGGGACGTTCGACCCAGCAGAAGGGCCGGTCGTGCTCGCCGACGGCGACGGGCAGCGCATCGAGATTCGACCCGGCCGCGACGGCGACTCGCTCGTCGCGTCCTCCGAGACAGCAGACGGGGAACGCGGCGTCGGTACACCGGTCACCTGGGACGGGGGACGCGTCGACGTCGAGATCGTGTCGGACCCTCGGGCGACCGGCCTCGGCTACGGGCTCGCTGTGTCGATCGACGACGTCTCGTCGCTGCGCGAGTTCGTCGCCCCGGATCTCTCGACGATGGCGCCCGGCGACGGGTTCGCCGTCGAGTCATCGGACGACGGCGGCGTTCCGATCTGCGCGTCCTTGGCGAGACGCGGGTCGTGACAGCGATCGACACCAGAGACGCCTCCGCCCACAACCCTCATGACTGCTCTGTGAACGCGCTCGTGGAGTCAGCCGCTCACGTCGGAGGACCGGACCCGGGCTCACCGAAACACTCCCACTCCTGGACGATGTCCATTTGACCCTGCCCGCCTCCGATGGCGCACCGGAGTGCAGCGTCGAACCGGCTCCAACCACCGTCCGTGAACCACAGCTTGTCGGGCCAGTAGTCCTGAGTCCAGTGTGTGCCGGTCAGCATCTCAGGCGAGGGGTAGGTGAGGAAAAGACCGAATCGTCGCTGGGGTGCGTTGCGAGCAGCAGCCATCGACCAGCCGGTGTCGTAGCCGAACATCACCGCTCTCCACCGCTCGTCGGGCACCGTGGCGTAGATGCGGACGTCACCCTTGGGTCGCCCGAAGGACAGCCGCATCGGTGCAGTGGCCACGGAACCACCGGTCTCGTACCCAGAGTTCATCGGTGCCGAATCGAACACTCGGGTGTACGTGCGTGACGTCTCTCCCTGGTCACCGGACTGACCAGACGTGAAGCCGAGGTCGTCGAACAGGTACGGCTCCCAGGTCACGAGCGGAATCGGAACGTCGCGGTACTTCGCACCCACCTTGGTGTGCACGACCGACGAGGAGATGAGGATCGCGTCAACTGCAGGTGAGGTGTCGGGGACGGGCCCATCGTCATCGACCAGTACGACCTCGTAGTAGTTGGCACGGAGACGACCGACGATCACCCGGTCGGGCTTGGGCAGCTGATCCGGTGACGACGTCACGAAGAGCACCCGCTGCACCTTCGGATCGCCCCAGAAGCGGTAGGCCGCACCGCGTCCGTCGTCACGGTACGGAGCTCCCGCGACCAGGTACCCACCGGTGGCGACAGAGACACCCTCGCCGAACCCGTCGCCGTCGCGCCCACCTGGGGCCTGGACTTCTCGCCGGAGGACTCCCCATCGGTGCAGCCACCGTCACCACCGCCCCAACCACGTTCGGCTGGTACACCCCCGTGCCCGCCGCCACCGTCGTCGTGACCTTGCCGTCCTCCACCAGGGCCGTGGTCTTCGGCATCGAGCGGCGTGACGTCCTCACCACCGGTACCGCACCGGCCCGCAGGGTTGGGTTCCTCTACACCTACCCGACCCCGCTCCTGGCCAACGCCACGGGCTGGGCCCTCTTCGACGCCGCCATCGACTGGGCGGTGGCGACCTGAGCCGTGAACCTGGTCAAGCGCTCAATCAGGCGCTCCAGGTGTGTGACCTGCCAGTGCAGGTGTTCGAGGGAGATCTTCCGAACGGAGATCAACGATCGCGAGCGACCGGCGCAGTGCCTCGGCAAGTGCGCCCACATTGTCGTCGTCGAAGAGCGTGTAGTGATCTCCCGGAATCATCGCGATCTCGTACCCGGACCGGAGCCAGCGCCCCCAGCGCAACGATGGTGCACCTGCTCGAGCCACCGATGGAGCAGTGACGTACAGGCTGACCGGGAAACCGACGCCGTCACCTCGGTAGTTGAGGTATGACACGTGAATCGAGATCCGCAGCGGATCAGTTGGACGCGGGGGGTGTTCGACACGACGAGGTTTCGGCTGACTTGGGGGCCGGATCGGCCGAAGCATCCAATGGACCGGACGGACGGTTCTCGGGAATCGTCGGTGAAGCAGAGCCCGCGCTCTCCCAGCGAGATAGCGAATTCTACGACGCTCGTCAGTGATGTCGACCGCCTCGCCGAGGTGGTACCAGACGTACTCCCTGGTCGTCAACGGACGGAGTTTCGGCCGAGTCGTGTCGATCATCCCGACGAAGCTCACCTCGCTCCCCTGTTCACTCAGACGCCGTGCCGTCTCCAGGGCAACCACGCCGCCGAACGACCACCCTACCAATCGGTAGGGTGGCTGGACAGGTAACCGATCGAGTACGACCAGGACATGATCGACCCACTCGTCGACGCGCCGCGGTAGATCCGGCGAATCGAAACGGGGTGGAAGAATGGAGAAGATCGGTTGGCCGCCCCAGGCACGTGACAACGCCTCGTAGTGCTCATCCTCCTGTGGCCAGGTGTGCACTGCCACCAGTGGTTGATCGCCACCCGATCCGGCCCGGCACCACGACGCATCATCTGACCACAGGTGGTCGTCGTCGTCCATGTCTCCACCATCCGTCGGGAACACCCCCCGATGACTCGCCCTCTGTGGCTGTTCCATTCACATGCCCTCCGCTCGATCTACCAATCGGTGTTCGGGGTCTGGGTCTTGAGCAGAACGACGGGTTCTCCGTGCGGCTTCCAGCCCGGGCCACCCCAGCCCTGACGGCGCGAGGAGCGATCCAACGGTCGAGTCACAATGGCGCCGGTCCGACGGCCGTGCCCCGTGGAGTGGTGGGAATCGTTGTTGTGATTCCTGGTGGCGTCAGGTGATGGCGAGTGGGCCGTCGCCGGGCGCGGGGTCAGTATCGCGCGGTCGGTAGAGCTTTGCCATCGAGGTCTCTGAAAGGTAGTGG
>JBGSII010000412.1:0-4029 GCA_041742555.1 Ilumatobacteraceae bacterium | reverse complement strand
GGGGCGTTCAGGCGCGCGGCGTGCGCGCGCACATCGGCGAGTCCCCGTCCGTGCGGGAGGATCGCCAGCGTCACCTCGTGGTGCCCTCGATCGGCGCTCGGGTCGGGATAGTTGGCTGCCTTGGCCAGGCTGACCCGAATCGATTCGTCGAACACGCTGTGCCCGTAGCGCCCGTCGTTGAGCACGGCGACACCGAAGTCCGGCTCGGCGATGTCGACGAAGCGGTGGGCGCACACCTCGAACTTGGCAGCGTCCCACGGACTCGAGGGATGGGTCGGGCGAGCAACCACGCCGAACTGGATGTCGCACATCGCCACGTCGCTGCGCACGTCCAGCGGAAACACCATCGACAGCAGGTGCTCGTCATGGTGCCAGTCGAGGGCCACGTGCACGAGGAGCTGCGGGCTGCCGGCGCGGAGTTCATAGGTGGTCACCGCCCGCGACGGCCCGAACGTGCGCGCCACCTGCACACGTCCGACCAGCGGCCCGGCATCGACAACCGACACCTCGACGGAGCCATCGTCATCGCCGGCTCCGGTCAACATGGTGCCCGACGTGCGCGTCCACGATTCGAGATCCCAGGCGTCGTACTCGACCGGTTGGTCGACGGCGAGTTCGAGTGCGGCAGCGCAGCGACCGGCAGGCACGACCTCGCGAGCGTGTGCCAGATCGATGATCGAGGTGATGTTTCCCAGCGCGTCCCAGCGCACGGCGAGGTGTCCGTTGGTCATCGAGGTGTCCGACAGGACCACACGGTCGTCGACGTTCGACGCGACAGCGGCGGCGGTGCCCAGCGCAGGAACCTCGGCACGGAACGCCGTGGTGCCGTCCGAGAGGCGCTGGGTCTGGCCCGCGAGATCGTGGTCGATCGCCAACGTGACCACGCCATCGATCGGTACATCTGCAGGGTTGGCGAGGATCGGATCGTCGCCGCCACCCACTACCTCGGCGAGCAGGTCTGCGATCCGGCGTTGCAGGTCGGCTTCGACGGCCGCGAATTCGGCCTCGGCGTCCTGGTGTACCCAGGCGATCGACGAGCCCGGCAAGATGTCGTGGAACTGTTGGGTCAGCACACGCTTCCACAGTTCGTCCACGTCAGCGCGGCGTCCGAGCGTCGCCGACCAGAGTTCGGCCTCGACCAGCATCCGCTCGCAACGCCGATTCCCGAGTTTTGTGTTCAGCTGGCTCGTCAGGGTGCCCCGGTGCATCTCGAAGTAGAGCTCACCGCGCCACACCGGCACGGGAGCACCCCGGTCGGCGTCTCGCTCGATGCGCTCGAACATCGCCGCCGGAGAACCGATTTCCAGTGTGGCGCGCGAGTCGATCCTCGCCAGGCGCCGCGCCCGCTCGAGCATCTCGCGGGTCGGACCTCCCCCGCCGTCGCCGTGGCCGAACGGCATCAGCGAGTCGGTGCTCCACCCGTGATCCTGGAAGTTCGTGATCGAGAAGTCGAACTCCGCCGGCGTGATCTCGGCGTTGTAGGTGTCGACCGGCGGGAAGTGCGTGAGCACCCTCGAACCGTCGAGCCCTTCCCACCAGAACGTGTTGTGCGGAAACCGGTTCTGCTTGTTCCAACTCAACTTCTGAGTGACGAATCGACGCATGCCACCGGCGGCGAACACTTGCGGGAGACCGGCTGGGTAGCCGAACACGTCGGGGATCCAGACCTCGGAACAACGCTCGCCGAAGTGCTCCTCGAAGTAGCGCTGACCGAAGACGATCTGGCGCACGAGGCTCTCACCGGCCGGCAGGTTCATGTCGGCCTCGACCCACATCCCGCCGACAGGGACCCACTGACCACGCTCGACCCGCTCGGTGATCTTGGCGAAGAGGCCGGGGTCTCGTTCCTCGATCCAGGCGTAGTGCTGCGCCGACGAACAACAGAACTTGTACTCCGCGTACTCGTCCATGAGCGCAACCGCGGAGGCGAACGTGCGCGTGCACTTCCGCTTCGTCTCGCGCATCGGCCAGAGCCAAGCGGTGTCGATGTGCGCGTGCCCGATGGCCACGGCACGGTGACGTGTGGCGTCGCCGAAGTCTTCGGCGAGGGCCGGCGCGATCAATCGGCGAGCAGCGGGGATGTCGGGAACGCGGTCGAGCACGGCGGCGAGCAGTTGGAGCAGGCGCGCTCGTCGCGGGTCGTGGTCGTCGAGGGTGCGCATGACACCGTCGAGTACCTCGATGTCGTAGGCGAGGGACTCGGCGTCGGTGTCGACGACGACGAGCGACGCCTGTCTGAACGTGTAGAGCGGCCGGTCACCTGCGGTGTCGGGTGAACCCAGTCGCGACGGCCGATAGCCCGGGAAGGCGGGGTTCGATGCCGCCTCGAGCAGGAGTTCGATCGGACCGGGGCCGGCTGTGACGGCGTAGTTGGTGCGTCGAGGGTGAATCCCCTGAAGCGGCGTCGTCCTTCCGTCATCGGCCACGTCGACGAGGAGACCCTCGCACTGGAAGCCCGCCGCCTGCGGGTGAAAGCCGAGATCGATGACCGCTTCGACCCGACGATCGGCCCACTCGGTCGGGATGTCACCGCGGAATCGGAACCAGGTGGTCGCCCATGGCGCGCCCCACTTGGTACGTGCGGTGAACGGTTCCAGATGATCCAGGTCCGGGCCGGCCTCGATCGCGAGCGGACGTCGGTCGGGGTTGGCGAGCGGGAGCACGCGCTCCCAGAGCTCGCGCTGGATGCGCATCTCGACGAGACCACGGTTGGTGTGCACCGCCCGACCCTATTCGGGCGGGGCGGTGCGCCCGATGCCGAACCCGTTCGGGCCCCGACTGCCGTCGTCAGCTGAACGGGACCACACGAACGTCGAACGCCTCGTGGCCGTTGCGACCTTCGCGGACCTCGTACGCCACACGAGCGCCGTTGTCGAGGGTCTTGAAGCCGTCGTTCAGGATCGCCGAGAAGTGGACGAACAGGTCCTTGCCGCCGTCGTCGGGCGTGATGAAGCCGTAGCCGCGGCCAGAGTTGAAGAACTTGACCGTGCCGATCGCGTCGCCGGCGTCACCGCTCGGCACCGGGCGACTGCGGTCGACCTTCGGGGCGCGCTGGGCAGCGACCTTCGGCTCGCGGGCGATCCTGGTCTGGCGATGCTCGACGTCGAGGGTCTCCGTATGCGCCAGCTTCGCCACGGCGGGCGAGGCATGGATCACGAGGTCCTGCACGGCGGGCTTGGTCACCGGCTCGTCGATGCCGATGCCGCGCTGCAACTTCAGCGCATCCTTCTTCTGGCTGTGGTCGAGCAGCGACACCACGGTGCCGGTGGCGCCGGCGCGGGCCGTGCGACCCGAGCGGTGCAGGTACGTCGCATCTTCGGCCGGCGGGTCGTAATGGACGACCGCGTTGACGCCGTTGACGTGAATGCCACGCGCCGCGACGTCGGTCGCGATCAGCGCAGACGCCTGGCCCTTCTTGAACGAGGCGAGTGCCCGGTCGCGCTGGCCCTGGCTCCGGCCGCCGTGGATCGGCTCGGCGGTCACGCCGCTGCGGCCGAGTTGCTTGGCGAGCCGATCTGCGCCATGCCGGGTCCGGGTGAACACGATGGTGGAACCGAGCCGCTGGATCACCTCGGCGGTCGTCGACACACGATCCTCACGATCGACCAACCAGAAGTGGTGCTTCGCAGCGTGGACGTCGGGGCCCTTCGGGCCGACCTCGTGTCGCACCGGGTCGTGCTGGAAGTCCGCCACGAGTTTGGCGACGGGACCATCGAGGGTCGCCGAGAACAGCAGTACTTGGCGGTCGGCCGACGTCTGCTCGACGATGCGGCGGACTGCGGGAAGAAAGCCCATGTCGGCCATCTGGTCGGCTTCGTCGATCACGACGGTGGTGACGTCGCGAAGGTCGATCGCACGCATCTGCATCAGATCCTCGAGGCGGCCGGGGCAAGCGACGACGAGCTCGACGCCACGGTCGAGCGCCTTGCGCTGCCCGCCATAGCCGACGCCGCCGTAGATGGAGGCGGCGTCGTGGCCGGCGGCCTTCGCGAACGGGGTCAGCTCGGCCATGATCTGCTCGGCGAGTTC
>JBGSII010000411.1:0-1729 GCA_041742555.1 Ilumatobacteraceae bacterium | reverse complement strand
CGCCGTGGGGGACGACGATCACCCGGTCCGGGTCGACGCCGTACGCGTCGAGCACCGTGGCGCGGACGTACGCGGACGGGACCGCGATCACCGCGGCGCGGCGAACCGATCTCGGAATCGCTCGTTCGAGGTACCTGCGCTTCGTCGGCGTGAGGTACTCAGGATGGGTGAGGTACTGCAGGTCGTGGATCGTCAGCACGATCGGGCGTCGACCGACGACCGGGGCCGTTCCGCCGCCGTGGTGAACGACGTCGGCGTGCCGAGTTCGACGACGCAGCCACATGTGTTCGGCGACCACGCGCCGTGGGCGGCTGGTTCCAGTGATTCCCGCCGCCTGCATCGGATACAGCGCCTCGAGCTCCGGGTGGGCATCGACGAACGACGCCAGGCAGTACAGCGTCGGCACGAACGGCGACGCACACGACGGCAAGCCGAGGAGCTGACGCACGAGGTACTGCTCGGAGCCGCCGACATCGCCGGGCACGCACCAGAGCAGGTTGACCGCGACGTCGATCGACGGCGGTCGGGTCGTCTCGGAGGGAACGGGCTCGTCGGTCATGTGGCGAGTTCACGGTAGACGGCCAGCGTGCATTCCGCTGATCTCGTCCAGCTCAGCTCGCCCGCTCGCAGCCGGGCGGGCGGGCCGAGTTCTGCTCGCCGGTCGGCGGCCTCGACCACACCTCGAGCGATGTCGTCGATGTCGAAGGGATCGACGAGCACCGCAGCGCCTCCCGCCACCTCCTCGGTGGAGGTCCCCCTGCTCGTCACCACCGCTGCGCCCTGCGCCATGGCCTCCGCGACCGGCAGGCCGAACCCCTCGCGTTCGCTCGGATAGGCGAACACCGTGGCGGCGGCATAGAGCGGTGCCAGATCGGCGTCGGGGATGAAACCGAGGAATCGTGTGTCGCCCGGATCCTCGATGCCCACGTCTCCCCAGCCGTCGGCACCGGCGACCACGAGTGGGCCAGGCATGCCCGGACGGCGCATCGCCTCGACCAGTCGCGCCAAGTTCTTTCGTGGCTCGAAGGTGCCGACGAACAGCACGAACTCGCGCGGAAGGAGGTATCGACGGCGCGTCCGTTCGACAGCGTCCGCGGACACGTCGGCGATGTCGACGCCGAGCGGGACGAGGCGAATCCGGTCGCCAGCGATGCCGGCGTGCTCGCAGTCACGACGGGTCGACTCGCTCGGGACGATCACCCGGTCGGCGCGACGGATGATGGCCTCGAGGCTCCGATTCATCGTGCGGACGCCCTGCCGCGAGAACTTCCCCGGGTCGTGCACGAACGCGAGGTCGTGCACGGTCACCGCCAACGGCGCCGCGGTTGCACACGGAACGAGACCGGTCGCATGTGCGACGTCGATCTCACCGGTGACCGACTCGACCTTGGGCCAGTTGAGGCGCGTCCATGCCTCGTACAACACCGGCCGCGCGAGCGGCAGCATCGCCACTGAGCCGTGGGGCCGGAACTCGGCGATCGGGGCGATCGGATGCTTCCCCGCCACCAGGCGGAGTTCCACGTCGGCGGGTCGTGCCCCGAGCTCGCGAGCGATGCGCAGCGCAGCGATCGCCGTGCCGCCGGGCGATGGGTGCCAGCACTGTTCGACGGTGTACGCGACGCGTATCGGCGACCTTCGAGCCTGCCTGGCTCCGCCGTCTGCACCGTGATCGCTCACCGAACCATGATGGCGCAGCGACCC
The DNA here is from genome assembly GCA_041742555.1 of Ilumatobacteraceae bacterium. Lineage (GTDB taxonomy): Bacteria > Actinomycetota > Acidimicrobiia > Acidimicrobiales > Ilumatobacteraceae > Sva-07. Next base: position 28 of record JBGSII010000411.1, on the reverse strand, counting down.
GCCGTTTCGACACCATGCCCGCCCCCAG
>JBGSII010000410.1:0-8006 GCA_041742555.1 Ilumatobacteraceae bacterium | reverse complement strand
TGGTGGCGTCGTCGCGGCTGATGCGCTCGACCTGCGCCTGCGCCCAGCGCAGACTGGGGCCGAGTTCGTCGGCGATCACCTCGGTGACGCTGCGCTTGTCGCCTTCCTTGGTCTCGTACGAGCGCTGCTCGAGGCGACCGGTGACGATGACACGGTTGCCCTTGTTCAGGCTCGCTGCCGCGTTCTCCCCGAGGTCGCCCCACGCGACGATGTTGAAGAACGAGACCTGCTCCTGCCACTCACCGTTGACCTGGTAGCGACGGTTCACCGCAAGACCGAAACTGGCCACACCACGACCGCCGGTCGTGTAGCGGAGCTCGGGATCCTTCGTGAGATTGCCGACCAGCGTGACGCTGTTCTCTGATGCCATGGTGTTCCCCTTTGCTTGGCCGCTGCGGTCAGGCAGCGCTGACTGCCATGCCGCGGCGCTCGGCCTCGGCCTCGGGCAGACGGATGAGCTTGTGCCGGACGACGTCGTCGGCGAGGCGGAGCGTGCGCTCGAGTTCGTCGAGAGAGCCGGCAGGAGCCACGATCTCGGCGACCATGTAGTAGCCCGACGGCTTCTTGTTGATCGGGTAGGCGAACTGGCGCTTGCCCCACCAATCGATCTTGCCGTGGAGGCTGCCGCCGACGGCTGCGACACCGTCGGCCACCGTCTTCATCCAGGCCTGCGCCTTGGGGTCATCGACGTCGCCGTCGATGATGATCATCATTTCGTATGCACGCATCATGCGTGATTCCTCCCTTCGGATCCTCCACGAGCGCCTGATGACAGCCTCGTGGCAGGAGCCCCGGTCTGGGGCAGGGCCAATATGGACCCACCTACCTTATCGGTGCACAGTGGCGTCGCGTTCGGTGACATGCACACGACCCTAGGACGGGGCTGTCGCAGAGTTGGCCGAGACCGTGCGGCCTGGTCCACGGGCGGGCTCTACGGTTGGTGATCTCGCAGCGACACCGCGGCTGCGAACCACGACGACAGGAGCAGCTCATGACCTCACTCGACACCGTCGCCCGGGAGTTCGTCGAGATGGCCCACCGCATCGTGTGGGCCACCGTCGCCACCGTCGACCCGACTGGACAACCGCGCACTCGAGTGCTCCATCCCATCTGGGAGTGGGACGACGATCGACTGACCGGATGGATCGCAACCGGACCCGACTCGCCGAAGGCCCGTCACCTCGCGTCAGAGCCACGCATCTCGCTCACCTACTGGGATCCGTCACACGACACCTGTAGCGCCGAGTGCGAGACCGTCTGGCTCGACGGAGCCGACGACAGGGCCGCGCTCTGGGACAGATTCGTGAACGCCCCGGAGCCGGTCGGGTACGACCCGTCGATCATTCCGGGGTGGACGTCACCGACGGCACCAGGCTTCGGTGCCCTGCAGCTCACACCGACGCGCCTGCGGGTCTTTCCCGGCTCCCTGCTGCTGCGCGGCGAGGGTTCACTGCTGACATGGAGCGCCACCTGATCACCCGGCACGCACCCGTCGGGGAACGGTGACTCAGCCAGCAGCGGGACAACGCTCGGCCTCGGAGCCCTCGATCAACTCGACGGTCGAGCCGGCGACCAGACCGAGCGGTTCGAGGCCGCCCTGGAAGACCTCGATCGCCAGGTCGTAGTCGGCGCCGGGTGAATACAACGGACAGTCACCGGCCGGCGTGTCGAGACACGGCTCCATGTCGGTCGAGCCGACGTGACTGCCGTCCGGCGCGAACCAGGCGATCGACAGCGGTGTGGGGGTCTGGTACATGAAGAACACCCCTGACGCCGCCTCCTCGAAACGAAAGGCCATCCCGACCGCATCGCCCAGATCGGTGACACCCATCAACCCGCGACCACGTTCCGATGCGTCGTCGGCGAGCCACATGCACACCTCGCACACCTCTCCGTCGGGCTCGATGACGCGCACCATCACCGTGGTGAATCCCTCGGGCTGCCGACCCGCGCCAGGCACCGATCCGGCGGCCGAGCCGGGATTCGACGCCGAAGGTTCCTCACCGGTGGCAGACGATGTGGTCGCGGTCCCCGATTCGACGCTCTCGGCGGTGCCACCACCATCGGCGCACGCTGCCAGCAAGACGAGCGCGACGACCGCAAACAGCGGACGACCGAGCGCCGGTGATCGGTTGGTCATCGAGTGACGCTGGTCGCCGAGCGTCGTCCACCGACCGGGATCACGCGGAGGAGGTGATTCCAGCGGCACTCGACGCAGGCCTCGACGACGTAGGCGTTGAGTTCCTCCCGCCGCTCGTTGAGCTGACGCATGTCCTTCGCAGTCGACACGCAGCGCCCCTGTGCGGACAACCCGGGCCCGAACACGTAGGTGACCAGCTTGAGATCAGCTTCCTCGCAGATCGGGCAACGCGTCGAGGTCTGCGTACCCACGTTGCGAGCGGCACGGATCAACTCCGGGTGAGCGTCACACACCTGGTCGAGCGGCACCCGGCCCTTGCGCACCTGGCTGATCAACATGCGCCGGGCGAGCCGATGGTCGACCAGGCCGCGCGATCCATCCGACCCGCGGAGTGCGCCGACCGTGAACGCCATGGGCGCCGACACTACCGGCTCACGTCGGGTCGACGTGATCTGCGAGCGTCCCCGAACAAGAGCGATCGAGCGGGCACACTTGGTTCGTGGTCGCTGACATCAACTACGGGCCCGGTACGCCGGGCGACGACGAACTGAGACTGTGCGGGGACGTGAGCGACGGCCGTCGGGCCATCGAGCTCGGCATCTCGCCGTGGTTCAACTCGATCGCCTTCGCTCGCGCCGGCGCGAAGTCCATCGCCGTCGACACCGCTGCCGACCGAATCGCCGAGACTCGCCGCCGCGCGGCCGCCGCCGACGTGCAGGTGCAATGTCTCGAGACCGACATGGCGGATCTGGGCGACGTGGCCTCAGCGTCGTGCGAGGTGGTCCTCGCCGTCCACACCATCGGTCAGGTCGACGACCTCGGACGTCTGCTGCGCCAGGTACATCGAATCCTCAAGCCCGGCCTGCCACTGGTGCTCTCGATGCCGCACCCGCACGCCGACATCTCGCCCGAACGGCCGTACGGGACCGGGGCCCGGACGATCGGTGAGTGGTTCACCGCCCTGACCCGGGCCAACTTCGCCATCGATCATCTGCTCGAGCTCGGCGCGACCGCCCGCGACCCGGCACCGTCCACCCTCATCCTGCGCGCCCGCAAGGAAGGTTCCTGACCGACGCCGACGCGTGCGTCAGGCGTCGGCGCGTTCGGTGGCGGTGATGCCTGCGGGCCGAGGTCGACCGAACAGGTAGCCCTGGCCCTTGTCGCAGCCCAGCTCCCGGAGGCGGTTGAGCTGCAGTGGAGTCTCGACACCCTCGGCGACCACCGACAGCCCGAGCGAGTGTCCCAGACGAACCACTGCCTCGACGATCGAGGTGTCATCCGCCTCGAGCCCGAGCCCGGTCACGAACGATCGATCGACCTTGATCGCCTCGACGGGGAAGCGCTTGAGGTAGGTCAACGACGAGTAGCCCGTTCCGAAGTCGTCGACGGACAGGTGCAGTCCGAGCCCGCGCAAGTCGCGCAGCGCGCGACCAGCGGCCGTGGTGTCGGCCATCAAGGCCGTCTCGGTGATCTCGAGCCACAGCGAGTCGGCATCGATACCGGTCTCGCCGAGTGCGTCGTGAACGACGTCGAGGAAGCGACCATCGATGAGTTGCTGCGTCGCCACGTTGATCGACAGCGAGCACGACGCGAACCGTAAGCCGACCGCGCGCCAGTGGGCGAGCTGCGACAGGGCATCGCGCAGGATGCGCCCGCCGAGCTCGACGATCAATCCCGACTCCTCTGCCATCGCCATGAACTGCGCCGGAACGAGCAGACCGCGCTCGGGATGCAACCATCGAGCGAGCACCTCGAAGCCCACCACCTGGCCGCCTTCGAGATCGACGATCGGCTGGAAGTAGGGCACGATCTCACTGCGCTCGAGCCCGCGCCGCAGCTCGCCGGACGTCTGCAGTGCCGCAACCGACGCCGCCCGTGTCTCTTCGGTGAACGCCTCCACCCGATCACGCCCGGCCGCCTTGGCCCGGTACATCGCCGCATCGGCGTCGCGCAACAGCTCGTCGGCGGTGAGGTCATTGCTGGAATTCACCGCGAAGCCGATGCTCGCCGTGACGACGAGCTCGTGGCCACCGATCACGACCGGCTTCTGAACAGCTCGGCGGAGTCGCTCGGCCACGGACGCGGGATCGACACCGCCATCGACGAAGACGACGAACTCGTCGCCTCCGAATCGAGCGAGTCGATCGGTGTCGCGCATCACGTGACGCAGCCGCCCAGCGATCCGGCGGAGGAGTTCGTCGCCGACCCCGTGACCGAGGCTGTCGTTGACCACCTTGAAGTTGTCGAGGTCGATGAACAGCACCGACACCTGCCCGGTGCCAGCACGCGCGAGCAGTTCGTCGAGACGCTCGACGAGCGCGGTCCGATTGGGCAACTCGGTGAGTCCATCGTGTGTCGCCGCGTGCATCAGTTGCTCGGCCGCCATCCGCTGCTCGGTGACATCCTCGATGTGGGTGATCGCCAGAGCGACCCCTTCGTCCTCGGTGACCGACACCCGAGTGCGTGCCCACACGAAGTCTCCGTCGCTGCGGAGATACCGCTGTTCCATGAAGTACGTGTCGGCGATGCCCAACTCGAGGCGCGCCCGTTGGGTGGCCGCCGCCCGCAGGTCGTCCGGATGGGTGATCTCGCGGATCCCGATCCCGATCAGCGACGACAACGGCCGACCCAGCATGTCCGCGAGCGATTGGTTGGCATCGACGATGCAGCTGTCCCCCAGCCGCACGAGCGCCATGCCGGTGGGCGCGGAATGGAACGCCTGCTGGAAACGGCGGCGAGCCTGTTCGAGCGCCACCGTCGTCCGAGCGCGGTCGGTGACGTCGCGCAGCAACACGATCAGCCCTCCGTCGCGTCCGTCCGACGCCGACGGGCGATGCAGCGACGCCTCGACGAGGTGCGGTTCGCCGAAGGCGTCCACCAACTCGAACACGACGTGGTTTCCCACGGGCCCGGTGGCGTCAGCGACGATGTCGACCGCGGCCGGGTCGGGCAGTCCGAAGTGCCAGCGTTCGGTGACGGACTCCCGGTCGTCGTCGCCGATCATCTCCAGAAAGGCTCGCCCGACGAGTTCGTCGATCGTCCGACCGGTGAGCAGTGCCGCTCGTTGATTCGCGGACTCGATCACCCCACTGTCGCTCACGCCCAACACCGCGTCGGGCAAGTCGTCGAGCAGCCTGCGAATCTCGGACTGGGTGCGCGACAGTTCGTCGATCGTGTGACGGAATCGACGGCCGAGACGGCGCGACTCCAGCACCGTGGCGATGACCGCCACCAGGGCCAGCAGCGCGATCCCGACGACCACGGCGATCGTCGCGGGCTCGGGGTCCGAATCGGCTCGCATTCCGGCCAGGATCACGAGCAGCCCGGACACGGCGACGATCGGCAGGCTCAGCCACCAGGTGCCGTGCGGGCGGTTGGCCGGCGACAGCAGTGCAGCGAATCCGCCCTCGTCGTCGTCGAAGTCGCCAGCAACGGAGATCACCGCACAACCGTAGGGCCGCTCGCCCTGCTGAAGAGGGCATCCGATGACGACACCGTTGGAACGTGTCGCATCGACGCCGACACGACGTGGCAGCTAGCGGGTCGACCACCAGTCATCGAGGCGACGCCGGATCTCCTCGTCGCCCACGAGGCCCTCGTCGAGGCGGACCTCCATCAGGAACTTCATCGCCTCACCAACCGCTCGACCGGGTCCGATACCCAGATGCTCCATCACGGAGTTGCCATCGAGTTCCGGGCGCAGCGCGGCGAGCTCCTCGGCCGCTTCGAGTTCGGCGATCCGCTCCTCGAGCTCGTCCATCCGCTTCGACAGGCGCGCCGCCTTCTTCTCGTTGCGTGTGGTGCAGTCGCATCGTGTCAGCACGTTCAGTTCGGCGAGGAGATCGCCCGCGTCCCGCACGTACCGTCGCACCGCCGAATCGGACCAGCCCATCGAGTACGTGTGGAACCGCAGGTGCAGCGCGACGAGGTCGGTGACCGCTGCCACGTCGTCGTTGGAGTAGCGCAACGCGTTCATACGTTTGCGTGTCATGCGCGCACCGACGGCATCGTGATGGTGGAAGGTCGTCCCCTTGCCCTCCAGATACCCCCTCGTTCGAGGCTTGCCGATGTCGTGGAACAGCGCCGCCAGACGGGTTCGCCGGAAATCGAACGCCGGGCGTTCACCCGCCACGATCGCGGGGTGCTCGTGGGGCGGACGGACGTTCTCGACCACGGCGATCGAATGTGTCAAGACGTCCTTGTGACGGTGGATCGGGTCATGTTCGAGGCGCATCGCCGGAAGTTCCGGCAGGAACTGATCGGCGAGCCCGGTGTCGACGAGGAACCACAGACCAGCGGCCGGATGGTCGACCACGAGCAACTTGTCGAGTTCGTCGCGCACCCGTTCGGCCGACACGATCTCGAGGCGCGGCGCGAGCTCGCGCACCGCCTCGACCAGGTCGGGCGTCGGCACGAGCTGGTAGCCGGCGATGAAGCGCGCGGCGCGGAGCATTCGCAGCGGATCATCGCTGAAGCTGACCTCGGGGCCGATCGGGGTGCGGAGCACGCGGGCGGCGAGATCGACAGCACCGTCGAACGGATCGATCAGCGACGCCGTGTCGTCGCCGGTCAACTCCAGTGCCATTGCGTTGACCGTGAAGTCGCGTCGCGACAGGTCCGCCTCGATCTCGTCGGCGAACACCACGTGCGGTTTGCGCGACTCGTCGGTGTACGCCTCGGCCCGGAACGTGGTGACCTCGTACGTGCGCTCGAAGCCGGTGGTCTCGTCGCGGACCAGTGCTCCGATCGTGCCGAACCGCTCGCCCTGCGTCCAGATGGCGTCAGCCCACCCTTCGAGGCACCGCTTGATCTCCGACGGCCGCGCATCGGTGGTGAGGTCGAGGTCGAAGTCGTCTCGCCCGGACGCGACGAACAGGTCGCGCACGGTGCCGCCGACGAGGTACAACCGATGCCCGCGCTGGCGGAAGCGGGCAGCGATCGGCGACAACTCGCGCAGGACCGGCGTCAGACGTTCGGGAACCACGGCCGCAAGGCTAGGACGGCTGGGCAGCTGTCGTGACGTGACCCAGCGAGCGTGACGCCGAGGCCATCGGTGCTTGGGAGTACGTTCGTAGGCAGTGAGCAGTCTGGCGGCCGCACGTCCCGCACGCGCCCGCCTCGGGCCGTGGCCCTACGACGACCGCGTCGCGCACCTCGTCCTGCTCGACCATCACATGGTCCCCACCTCCGCCGATGTCGCCAACTGGATCGCCGACGCGAAGCACCAGGGCGCTCACGTCGTGCGCACCGGCGCGCTGTTCCCCAACTCCGTCGACGCGTTCTTCGAAGCCGGATTCCGGGTTGCCGACACCCTGAGCCTGCTCGTCCGACCGGCGACGGTCAGCACGCCACCGCGTGTCAGCGGAGCCGTCCGACTCCGGCGCCTCCGACCGGCGATGCTGGCGGAGGCAGCCGAGATCGATCGCCGGTCGTTCTCCAAGCCGTGGGCCAACGACCCGTCTGCCCTCGGCGACATCATGGCCGCAACGCCGTACCACCGGTCGCGCAGTGTGCACCTCGATGGTCGGATGGTCGCGTTCTCGATCAGCGGACGTGCCGATCGGTCCGGATACGTGCAGCGGCTCGCGGTCGACCCCGGCGCCCGGCGCCGCGGGTTCGCCCGCTTGCTCCTCGACGACGCAGTCCGCTGGATGATGCGCCGCGACACGTGCGAGGCATTGGTCAACACCGCGTCCGACAACCACGCCGCCCTCGCCCTGTACGCGTCGTTCGGGTTCGAGCGGCAGCCCGGTGAGCTGCTGATCCTCGAACGAGCGCTGCGATGAGCGTCACCACGTCGATCGGGCGGTTCGGCGCACGCGTGGCCGTCGTTGCGGTGTCGCTCGTGATCGCCGCGACCCCGGTC
>JBGSII010000409.1:0-3775 GCA_041742555.1 Ilumatobacteraceae bacterium | reverse complement strand
GCGCAGCGCCAACTGGAAGCCGATGCGGCCGAAGATCGCCGCGACCGGAGCCAGGAACCCCGGCAGGTACGGGACGGTGACATCTTCGCGCCACTCGATGGTCGAACCGGCGCCGTCGGCGCGCACGGTGAACCCGGCCGCGCCACCGAGCACCGGCCCGAGTTTCTCGACGTCGCAGACGCCGACCAGCGCGGCGTCGTCCCAGTCGCATCTGGTGACCCGCATCCGGTCCTCCAGCGCGATCGGACGAATGCCCGTCCAGGCGGTGAACGTGTAGCCGACCTCGGTGGGTTCGCCCGGTTGGCCTTCGATCGACGTGGCCGGGATCCACGCGCCGTGCGCCGGCCAGTCGACGAGTTCGTCCCACAGCGTTCGCACGGGAACGTCGAATCGTCGGGACAGCTCGAATCGCACGGGGGTCACAGCGTTGATGGTGCCACCGGCGCGCCCCGAATACCACCTGGAGCGAGCGGCCACCTCTCGCCCCCTACGTTTGCGTGCGGATTGGGATGACCCGTCCCATCCGAATCCGCACGCAAACGGGATGGTGGTGGCGCTGATCCGCACGCAAACGGGGTGGTGAGGCAACGGGGTGGTGAGGCGCTCCGCATCGGCGCGACCAAGACACCCGCAGTACGTTCGCTCGCATGTGGTCGTTCGAGACAGAGCCCGAATTCCAAGAGAAGCTCGACTGGGTCGAGCAGTTCTGCAAGGAGGAGGTCGAGCCGCTGCACTACGTGTTCCCGTACGCAGTTCGATCACCCGACCCGAAAGTGAAGGAGTACGTCCGCGGCCTCCAGCAGCAGGTGAAGGACCAGGGGCTGTGGGCGATCTTCCTCGACGAGGAGCTCGGCGGGCCCGGCTTCGGCCAGCTCAAGCTCGGCCTGCTCAACGAGATCATCGGCAAGTACCCCGCGGCGCCGCAGCTGTTCGGTGCCGCCGCACCGGACACCGGCAACATGGAGATGCTCGCCGCCTACGGCACCGAGGAGCAGAAGGAGCGCTGGCTCACGCCGCTGCTCAACCAGGAGATGTTCTCGGCCTACTCGATGACCGAACCGCAGGGCGGTTCCGACCCGAACCTGTTCAAGACCACCGCGGTCCGCGACGGCGAGGAGTGGGTGATCAACGGTGAGAAGTGGTTCACGAGCGCCGGGCGCGTCGCCGACATCCTCTTCGTGATGTGCACCAACGGCATGTACGTGGTGCCTCGGGACACGCCGGGCGTCGAGATCATGCCCGAGCCACGCAACCACAACCACATCATCTACCGCGACGTTCGCGTGCCGCTCGACCACCTCCTCGGCCCCGAAGACGGCGCAAAGGTGCTGGCCCAGCGACGCCTCGGCGGCGGACGCATCCACCATGCGATGCGCACGATCGCCCAGTGCAAGCTCGCGTTCGACATGATGTGCGAGCGGGCACTCAGCCGCGAGTCGCACGGCAAGATCATCGCCGAACACCAGATGGTGCAGGAGAAGATCGCCGACTCGTACGCGCAGATCCGCATGCTGCGGCTGCTGGTGCTCGAGACCGCGTGGAAGATCGACCAGAGCTCCACCCAGGAGGCCCGCACCGACATCGGCGTCGTGAAGTTCACGATGTCGCGTGTGCTGCGGGAGGTGTCGTTCAACGCCCTGCAGATCCACGGTTCGCTCGGCACGACCAATCTCACGCCGCTGCAGGACATGTACGCCGGCGCCCCGACGATGGGACTCGCCGACGGCGCCGACGAGGTGCACAAATCGACCGTCGCCCGCCGGGTGCTGAAGGACTACCGCCCCCACGAGGGCTACTTCCCCCGCGAGTACATCCCCTACAAGAAGGAGGCGGCGTGGGAATCGTTCCAGCCCAAGTTCGACGCCGACCCCGACCTGAAGGAAGCGGCCGAGCGCTACCGCAAGTACTTCGCGAACAGGAGCTGACATGACGATCGATCGCGCCGCCGCCGACAAGCTGCTCACCACCACGCGCTCGGTTCGCAAGCGTCTCGACCTCACCCGCGACGTTCCGCTCGAGCTGATCGACGAGTGCATCGAGATCGCGATGCAGGCGCCGACGGGCACCAACGCGCAGAACTGGGCCTTCGTCGTCGTGACCGACCCGGAGAAGAAGCGGATCATCGCCGACTTCTACCGCCGCGCCGGCGAGACGATGGCCGGCTCGGGTTATCCGCCGCCGCTCCCCGAGGGCGATCCGCGAGAACACGTGATGCCCAAGGTCATGGAGAGCGCGTCGTACCTCGGTGGCGTTCTCGAACAGGTTCCGGTATTCGTGATCCCATGCGTCCAGGGACGCATGGAGAACGTGCCGATGATCGTCGCGCAGGCGTCGACGTACGGGTCGATCCTTCCCGCAGCGTGGAGCTTCATGCTGGCGGCACGTGCACGAGGGCTCGGCACCGTGTGGACGACGATCCATCTGTTCCACCACGACGAGGTCAGCGAACTGCTCGGGATCCCGCAGGAATGGACCCAGACCGCATTGCTCCCGGTCGCCTACTACACCGGCGACGACTTCAAGCCCGCCCATCGGCTCCCCGCGGCGTCGATGATCCATCACGACACTTGGGGGAATCACTGATGACCGTCAGCGCCGCACAATTCGTCGAGGCGTACATCGCCGCGCACGACGGCAACGAACAGGACATCGACCGGCTGGTGACGGAACCCGCCGGGCTCGACGCAGCCGGGATGCTGCACGCGCTCGCCGATCCGGCATTCACCGTACCGGGCCGCCAGTCGGTGGCGCTGGAGATGATGTCCGACTTCATGGCACCGACCGGTTCGATCTACTACGACGCGATCTACGGCGCCTTCGACGGCCAGGTCGCCATCCGCAACTGGCTGATCCCGACGATGGCGTCGATCGACTTCATCGAGTTCGTTCCCACCGCACCGCACGCGCTGCTCGACGACGGCCAGGGTGGCACGTCGGTCGACGAGTGGCAGATGTTCGCGGCGATCGGCGACGAACGGTTGCCGCTCTCGCGAGGTGTGAGCGTCCGCCGCTACCGCGACGGCTGGATCACGTGGGCATGCGACGTCTACGACACCGGACCGTTCCGCGTGCCGCCGCCACCGGAGGCCGGCGTCGAAGCAGCGCCGATCCCCGACTGGCCGCGCACGGTCTGGCATCCCGATCCCGACGTGGAAGAGGCGATCTCGTCGTCGATCGACTTCGGCGCCGACGCCGACGGGTTCCACCCGACCGACTCCATCTACCTCGACCCGATCTTCGGTGAGATCCGCGGCCGCGAAGCGATCCGGAGCTGGATGACCGACATCATGGGCAAGGCCGGCAACCTTGCCTTCGAGCCACTCGGGCCGGCACTCGACGACGGCACCACCTGGGTGCAGGAGTGGCAGCAGATGGCGATCCAACCCGACGGCAGCCGGGTCTTCATGTCGAGGGGCACCAGCGTTCGCCGCCGCGACGCCGACGGGCTCTTCGTCTACGCGTCCGACTACTTCGACACCGCATCGTTGATGGACCCCGACGTCCAAGCTGCCGGCATCGCCGCCGGATCGACGATGACGGTGGACGACATCGCCAGGTACCGAACGATCGCATGACCCCAGTCGTATGACCAACGACTCCGAGACGGCCGATCGTCCGACGGGCAATCGTTGGATGGCGAAACTCGAGGAGAACCCCGACCATTCCGACTGGTACGTCGAACGCTTCCGCGCGCTCGCCGCCGAGGGAGCCGACCTCCACGGCGAGGCGCGGCTCGTCGACGCGATGATCGGCCGTGGCGCCAGGGTGCTCGACG
>JBGSII010000408.1:0-2260 GCA_041742555.1 Ilumatobacteraceae bacterium | reverse complement strand
GCAACCCGTGCCCACCGAACCAGTCCAAGCGGAACGTCGGACACCTCTCACTCGGGACCGGATCCTGGCGGCCGCCGTGCAACTCGCCGACGCCGACGGCATCGACGCCCTCACCATGCGATCGCTCGCTGTCGCCCTCGGAGCGAAGCCGATGGCGATCTACCACCACGTGGCCAACAAGGAGCAGATCCTCGACGGCATCGTCGACCTCGTGTTCGCCGAGATCGAACAGCCGCCGGACGACGCGCCGTGGCGGACCGGTCTCGAGTCAAGATCGGCATCGGTGCGCGAAGTGCTGGGGCGACACCCGTGGGCACTCGCCCTCATGGAGTCGCGGCGCTCACCTGGCCCCGCCACCCTCGGCCACCACGATTCAGTGATCGCGCTTCTTCGCGATGCTGACTTCACCCATGCGGCGATCGCACACGCAGTCGCCGTGCTCGACGCCTACGTGTACGGCTTCGTACTGCAAGAGGTGAGCCTCCCGTTCGACGGCCCCGATGAGGTCGCCGTACTCGCAGAGGAGATCCTGGACGATATGCCCGCCGACCAGTTCCCGAGCTTCGTCGAGTTCGCTCGCGAGCACGTGCTCAAGCCTGGCTACGACTTCGGCGACGAGTTCGAGGTCGGGCTCAGCATGGTGCTCGACGGAATCGCACAACTCGACGGAGCTCCACGCTCTCCGAACCCGTAGGAGACGTCGGCGACTCCGCGCCACGTGATGCCGGCCCCGCTTCTGGCGGTCGGCTTGCCTGACGGTCGGGCTTGCCATCACACCCATCGGGGATTGGCTGACTGGCCTCCTCGAGCGTCGGAGAAATCGGACACTCGGGCTTGCGAAGTTGTCGGTCGTCCCGTACCGTACTAAGTACACCGTACTTAGTACGTCACCGGAGGCTCCCCCTTGATCACGATCAGCAACATCACCAAACGATTCGGCAGCGGCACGGACGAACGATTCGCCGTCGACGACCTCACGTTCGACGTCTCATCTGGAAGGGTCACCGGTTTCGTCGGACCGAACGGCGCGGGGAAGTCCACCACGATGCGGATCATGGTCGGGCTCACCCGGCCCGACCATGGTGAGGTCCGCTACGACGGGCTCACACACCGTGAGTTGTCCCATCCGTCGAAGGTTGTCGGAGCTGTGCTCGACCCACGTTGCATGCACCCTGGCCGCACCCCCCGCCAGCACCTGCGAGCCGCCGCTGCGCACGGTGGGATCCCGAGCCGCAGGGTCGACGAGGTGCTGGCCGACGTCGGGCTGAGCTCCGTTGCCGATCGACGGGCCGGAGGGTTCTCACTCGGGATGCGCCAACGCCTTGCGCTCGCGGGCGCCCTGCTCGGCGAACCGCAGGTCCTGCTGCTCGACGAGCCGTCCAATGGCCTCGATCCGGAGGGAATCCGCTGGCTCCGAACACGTCTCGCAGCCTTCGCTGCTGAGGGTGGGACGGTGTTCATCTCGAGCCATCTCATCAGCGAGCTCGCCATGTTCGCCGACGATCTGGTCGTGATCGGTGGCGGTCGCCTCCTTGCCGCCGAGTCGCTCGACGAGCTGACCCGTCGAGTCGACCGCTCGGTCACTGTCACGACACAGGATGCGGACGAGTTCCTCGCAGTTCTCCACCGAAACGGCATGGATGCCAGCCACACCGACGATCGGATCCAGGTTCGAGGCGCCACCGCCAACGACGTCTCACAGCTCGCCTACGCGCACGACATCCGACTCATCGAGGTGAGCGAAGTCGCGACATCGCTCGAGGACATCCTCCTCGAGCTCACCCGTTCCGCAACCGAGTTCACCACTGCGTGACGCTGTGCGGCATCCGCACGAGTTTCCCATCACCACCCCACGACCGAACCACGACGAACCGAGCTTCGACATGCCCACCACCTTCACCACCGACGACCACGCCCAGACCCCCACCATTGGGAGCCGGTTCGACTCTCAAGCGGCTCCAGCCCGACGCCGAACACGTGGCGACGACGTCTCCGCACTCTCCGGGGCGTTGAAGAGCGAATGGATCAAGACGACCTCGTTGCGATCGAACCGCGCGATCCTCCTGGTCACGCTCGCCGGCGGCGTAGCAACCAGTCTCCTCGTCGCCACGTTGGTGAAGGACGAGGTCCTGTACCTCACCGATGTCGCGTTCTACTGGACGGTCGTGAGCGCAATGCTTGCCGCCGTCTGCGGAATCACTGCGTTCACCGCCGAAGTACAGCACGGCACGTTGGCGCCGCTCCTCACCGCTCGAGCCTC
>JBGSII010000407.1:0-26756 GCA_041742555.1 Ilumatobacteraceae bacterium | reverse complement strand
TCGGCGGCGGTACGCGGTACACCGTGACGGTCGACGGCGCCGTCACCGACCTCGCCGGCAACCCACTCGGCGCCGATGTCACCTGGAGCTTCACCACCATCGTGCTCTGCGGCGTCGACGTGCCGGGGTTGATCGGTTGGTGGCCGGGCGCGGACTCGTTGGACGCGCGCGTGGGGCCTGGCCTCGGCGGATCGGCTGCATTCGCTGATGGCGTCGTGGGTCGCGGCATGCTCTTCGATGGTGCCACCACCGTGGGAACCGGCACGCTGACGACCGTGTCGACGGGCGTGTCCGTCGAGGCGTGGATCCGGCCAGCCCAGACCGGCCGTGTGCAAGCGATTGTCAGCCGTTGGGACTTCCCGAGCACCGACGACACCGCACGCTCGTACAGCCTGCTGCTGTTGCCGAACGGCGAGCTGCTCTGGGAGACCGACGAGACGTCGACTCGGCGGCCCGAGGTGCTGTGGGCGGCGGCACCGCAACTGTTCGACGGCGACTTCCATCACGTGGCGGCCACCTGGGACGGTACGGCGATCGTCGTGTACGTCGACGGGGCCGAGATCGCATCGAAGCCGTCGCAGCGAGGCGCTCTGAATCCTGCCGATCAGGTGTCGTTCCGGCTCGGCAGCACGGCCGGACGAGCCACGTTCTTCGGGTTCAACGGCATCATCGACGAACCAGCGGTCTACGACCGGGCACTGACCGCCGCTGAGGTCGCCGCCATCCACAGTGCCGGCAGCGCCGGTAAGTGCACCCCCACCTGAGCGCAACGCCCCGGCGCGTACGTTGTCAGCAGCGCTCAGGGCCTGGCCCGCTCCAGCACCTCGAACTCCTCGACGATTCGTGTCGCGAGATCAGCGAGGTCCGGGATCTGTTCGCGATCCGAGACCAGACTGAGACAGAGTCGATCACCGACAGAGATCGCCCCGATGTGGAGACCCATCCCGTCGACCACGCCGAGGATCGGATAGATCGCCGTGACCTCGGCTCCGAGCGCGTACTGCGGCTCCTTGGAGCCCGGCACCGACGTGATCGTCGTGTTGAACGGTGGCATCAATCGGTCGGCCAGCGGACTGCGTTCGAGCAGCCGCGACGCCACGATGCCGAGCAACGGGGTTCCGCCACCGATTCCCCGGATCTCGGCGGCGGTCATCGCCCCATGACGCGTGACCGCCTCGCCGATCTGTTCGTGGACGATCGCCAACCGCTCGTGCACCCGGTGCAGATTCGTCCCGAGGCTCACCACCGCTCCGGCGATTCCCTCGATCGCCTCGGGATCGGTCACCGAGAGCGGCACCAGCGCCTTGAGCGTCTCGCGGGGCATCTCGTCGTGCTGCAGCAGCCACCACCTGAGCGCTCCCCCGCAGATGGCGGTGAGCACGTCCACGGTGCTGACCGAGAACCGCGACCGCACCTTCGCGATTCGTTGGAGGTCGAGTTCGGCGCTCGCCCAACGTCGGTGCGGACCGATCCTCGCATTGAACGACGTGCGCGGCGTGATCCCCGACTGCTCAGCGATGACGATCGAGCGTTGTGAGCGTTGGTTCATCAACGCCAGGGCCGGGTTCAGCACGCTGCGGATTCCGGGGATCGAATTCAGCGTGCGCGGCACGGTCGTCAGCGTTCGCATCGGATCGACCATCGCGTTCAAGCACGCCCGGGTGCCGATGTCGTGCAACGACGGGCCGGGGTCGGGAACCCAGTTGCGCAGCTCGTCCTCCGGCTCGCCGATCAGATCGGGTGAATCGCCGATCAGCCCGGCACACAACGAATTGCCGGTCGACGCGGCGAGCGCTGCGAGGTGCATCTTGAACAGCAGTGCCGCGCGCCCATCGGCGAGCCCGGAGATGAGATACAGCTCCCACAGGGGTCGTCCTCGGTCGAGCGGCCGGCTGTGGATCCGAGCTATGAGGTCGGCGAGGGCATTCGGGTCATCGGGGTCCGGAACGGCGATGTGACGGAGGTGGTAGTCGAGATCGAATCCCGGATGGTCACGCCACCACGGGCGATCGAGGTTCAGCGGGACTTCGGCGAGCGATTGGCGCAGCATCGGAAGGCCATCGAGGCGCGCGTTGACCTCCTGGCGCAACAAGGCCGCGTTGAGCCGGTGCGGAGCGTTGAGCGCATCGACGATCGTCAGCGTCGAGGTGTGACCGAGCGCGTTCGGCGTCTCGATCGCCAGCAGGCGAGTATGCGCCAGTTCGATCTGCGATGTCGGCATCGAGATCAGATTCTCGCCGCGGTCGGCGTTGCAGCGCCGTCACGTTCCGGATCGGGGTAGCACCACGACATCGCCGAGGGCGCAATGAAGGGCGTCCATTCACCGTCTCGTTGAGCGAGCCGGTCCGCCACGGCCCACACCGCGGCTGCGTTGTGGCCGAGGCCGATGTGCGCTCCACGGACCTCGATGTTCTCCGAGGTCGGACCGACAGGCTGCAGACACGACGCCGGCGCGACCACGCCGTCGTTCCGTGAGTAGATGACGGTCGACGGAACCGGGATGACGGTCAGGTCATGGCCTCGGCGCCCCCGTTGAAGTCCGGCGAGCTGCGACAGCCGCCTCACGCTGTCGCTGAGATTGGCCTCGGGATCTTCCACCCTGATCGGGCTGCCCAGCGAGACCACCTGGCGCACGCGATCAGGGTGGTGCAGCGCCAGAAGTCGAGCCATGATCCCACCGAGGCTCCAGCCGACGATGTCGATCGGGCCACGATTCTGCTTGACGAGATCGTCGAGCCGACGCAGCAACTGGCGGACGGTCTCGTCGTCGGGACCGACATTGAGCCCGAGCCCCCACGGCGCAGGTCGGTGACCGAGCGCGCGCAACGCCAGCCGCAGCGGCGCGGTCGAAACGTCTCCCGCCGTGAAGCCAGGCAGGACGAGCACTCGACGACCGGCGCCGCGCGGCGCGGTGGCGAGCCACGGGGCCGACAGCACGAACGCACCGAGTTCCGGGATGGCGAGCAACTCCGAGATCGCAGGTGCAGGTCGGTCCATACCCCAAGGGTATGACACATCACCCCCCGGGTACCGCTTCAGCGTTCGAATCGCCTCATTCTCCGTGCGGTGGGTCCGGCCCTCTCGTCGCTGTCGACCCGGGTTCTCTACGATGCTCCCTGTGACCAACAACCGAGCCATCTGGCAGCACGAGGTCGAAGCCTCCAGGATCCGTGAGGTCCCGTTCACCACGATGTCGGGAATCCCGCTCGACGGGGTCTACGGACCCGACGACGGTGAGTTCCCAGGTCAGTACCCGTACACCCGTGGTCCGTATGCCTCGATGTACCGCTCGAAGCTGTGGACGATGCGAATGTTCGCAGGATTCGGTACCGCTGAAGACACGAACTGGCGGTTCAAGGAGATCATCAAGTCCGGCGGCGACGGACTCTCGACCGCGTTCGACATGCCGACACTGTTGGGACTCGACTCCGACGACCCGATGTCGCTCGGCGAAGTGGGGCGCTGCGGCGTTGCCATCGACTCGCTCGCCGACATGGAAGACCTCTATGCCGGAATCGACCTCGGTGAGATCACCACGTCGATGACGATCAACAGCCCGGCGGCGCCGATCTTCGCGATGTTCGTCGCTCAGGCCGAGAAGGCCGGTGTGCACCGCAGCCGCCTGGGCGGCACGTTGCAGAACGACATCTTGAAGGAATACCAGGCGCAGAAGGAGTTCGTCTTCCCACCTCGCCAGTCGATGCGGTTGGTTCGCGACACGATCTCGTTCACCGCCGCCGAGATGCCCCGCTGGCACTCGATCTCGATCTCGGGCTATCACATCCGCGAGGCAGGCTCGACCGCGGCGGAGGAGTTGGCGTTCACCTTGGCGAACGGCTTCGCCTACGTCGAACTCGCCCTCCAGGCAGGCCTGCCGATCGATGCGTTCGCGCCGCGGTTGAGCTTCTTCTTCAATGCCCACATCGACTTCTTCGAGGAGATCGCCAAGCTGCGTGCCGCCCGCCGGATCTGGGCACGCTGGATGAAGGAGCGCTACGGAGCCCAACTCGACCGGTCGATGCAGCTGCGTTTCCACACGCAGACCGCCGGGGTGTCGTTGACCGCGCAGCAGCCCGAAGTGAACATCGTGCGCACTGCGATCGAGGCGCTGGCGGGCGTGCTCGGCGGGACTCAGTCGTTGCACACGAACTCGATGGACGAGGCGTTGGCGCTCCCGACGGAGAAGGCGGCCCGCATCGCGCTGCGAACACAGCAGGTGATCGCTTACGAGACGAACGTCGCGCACGTCGCCGACCCACTCGGCGGCTCGTACTTCGTCGAGGAACTCACCGACGAGATGGAACGTCGCGCCGAGGAGATCTTCGCCACGCTCGACGAGTTCGGCGACGGCTCACTGCTCGACGGGGTGATCAAGGGCATCGACGAGAACTGGTTCCAGGGTCGCATCGCCGACTCGGCGTACGAACTCGAACGGGCGTTCAATGCGGGCCAGCGGGTGATCGTCGGGGTGTCAGGCTTCAAGGAAGGCAACGACGACGACGATCTCGACATCCTGCGCATCTCCAACGAGGACGAGACGCGCCAGCGCAAGCGGCTCGAGACCGTTCGCCACGAGCGTGATCAGGCCGCGGTCGACTCGGCGCTCGCCAAACTCCGCACAGAGGCAGCCGATCCGGAGGTCAACCTGATGCCCACGCTCATCGAGGCCTCCCAGGCCTATGCGACACTCGGCGAGATGATGAGCGCCATGGCCGAGGTGTTCGGCCGCCACACCGAAGTCCCCGTGATCTGAGCATCGAGGCCAACATGAGTGAACGTATTCTCGTCGCCAAGGTCGGCCTCGATGGCCACGACCGCGGCATCAAAGTGGTTGCCCGGATCCTGCGAGACGCCGGCTACGAGGTCATCTACACCGGCTTGTTCCAGACGCCGCAGACCGTCGCCGCTGCGGCCGTCGACGAGGACGTCGACGCGATCGGATTGTCGATGCTCTCGGGCGCCCACATGACCCTTGCGCCACTCGTCGTCGACGAGGTGCGCAAGCTCGGCAGCGAGATCCCCGTCGTCGTCGGCGGCATCGTGCCCAATCAGGACGTCGAGCCGTTGATGGCCGCCGGCATCGCCGCGGTCATCACGCCGGGCGCCAGCGCCGACCAGGTCGTCGACACCATCCGCTCCGTCCTCGCCGACTGAATTGCAGCAGGGGTCTGACCCCTGCTGCAATCGTCACCCGCGGCGGGCGTACTTGGCCGGGGAGCGGCCGTGTTCGTCGACGAGGCCGAACTCCTCGCCGAGGTCCTCGACCCACTGGATCGAGCCGGAGCGCTCCATCAGGTCCGGCGCGCTCGCGAGGGCCGCAACGCTACGTCCGACGACCAACGGCGTCTGGGCACCCTCGAGGTCGGTGTCACGCTGACCGGACCACTCGACGATGAACTCGGTCGACACCGTGCCGGGATACAGCGTGACGACGGCGACGCCCTTCGGCTGCAGCTCGATCGCCATGTCGGCGCCGAGCCGATCGAGCCCCGCCTTGCCCGCTCCGTACGACGAACTGAAGTGGTAGCTCTGCCCCCCTGGCGACGAGATGTTGCAGATGAACCCACCGGGCCCGGCCGCGAACAGCAAGGGTGCCGCATACCACGACGCCACGTAGTGGGCCCGCAGGCCGATGCCGACCTGGTCGTCCCAGATCGAGATCGGGTGATCCCAGAACCCGCCGCCCCATGCGGGTGGATCGGGGATCTTGTAGACGTTGTTGACCAGGATGTCGAGCTTGCCCTGCTCATCACGAACACGTTCGAACAGCGCCGCGATCTGGGCGTCGTCGCCGTGGTCGGTCTGCACCGCGATGCCGTGACCACCTGCGGCGTCGACGAGTTCGGCGGTCCTGTCGATGGTGAGTTCGCCGTCGCCCGTACTCCTGCCGGTCACGTACACCGTGGCACCTTGCTCACCGAGCGCGACGGCAGTCCCGCGACCGATGCCTCGGCTCGACCCCGTGACGACGGCGATCTTGCCGGCCAGCGGCGCGGCCATCAGGCTGCCCCCGCCGGGACGACGTCGATGTCGAGCCGGGTCAGGCCACGCAACAGGAAGCTCGGGAAGTACTGGAACTCGTTCGTATCGGGCAACGAGAAGCTCTCGAGTCGGCGCGACAGCTCTTCGAGGGCGACCTTGCCCTCGAGCCGCGACAGCGCCGCCCCGAGACAGAAGTGGATGCCCTTGCCGAATGCGAGATGATCACGCAGATTCTCACGATCGGGGTCGAATCCGTCCGGCTCGGGATACAGCGACTCATCGCGGTTCGCCGACGCGAACACGATCACCAAGCGAGCGCCCTGGGGAATGTGGACACCGCCGAGTTCGTGGTCCTTGGTCGAGATCCGGAACATTCCCTGCGTCGGCGTCGAGAGGCGTAGCGCCTCCTCGACGATCTGCGCCGCACGGGACGGGTCCTGCTTGAGCCGGGTCCACTCGTCGGGGTTCTCGGCCAACAGACGCATCGTCTCGGTGAGCAGTTTCGTCGTGGTCTCGTTGCCGGCGACCAGCAGCTGTTGGATGATGCTCAACATCTCGGGCACGTCGAGCTCGCGCTTGTCGGTCACCTCGGGGTCGTCGTCATCGACCCGGGCGTTGAGCAGCGCCGTCAGGAGATCGTCCTGCGGCTCGGTCCGCCGGCGATCGAGCTCCGCTGCGAAGTAGTGCTGGAACTCGTTGACACCACGCTCGGCCTCCAGCCGTTGCTCGAGCGAGATGTTCGTCCCGATCCCCGCGATCGAGTCGTCGGACCATCGCTTGAAGTCGGCCAGACGAGAGTCGGGCACATTGAGCGCGTGGGCGATGACCTCGACAGGCAACGGCACGCCGAACTGCTCGACGAACTCGATGCGGCCGCTGTCGATCCACGAGTCGATCAACCGAGTGGTGATCGATCGGATCACCGGTTCGAGCTCGGCGATCACCTTCGGGGTGAAGGCCTTCGACACGAGCCGGCGATACCGGGTGTGCTCGGGCATGTCGGCGGTCAGCATCGTCGGCACCCGGGGGTACCCGTCGGCCATCACCTCGATCATCTTCTCGCGGGCGTCGGACGGCAGCGGCATGCTCGCACCGCCGAACAGCGAGGAGTACGTCGCCGGGTCGCGCAGCACCTGCATGACGAGGTCGTGGCTGGTGACGAGGTACATGCCGACGGACTCGATGAGCATGACCGGCGCCTCGTCGCGCATCTGGGCATAGTGCGGGAACGGGCACTGGATCGCGGCCGGGTCGAATGGGTTGAACGTGGCAAGGTCGGTGGTCATCGGGTGCTCCTTGGCGGTCGTGTCGAATGCGGGCGTGCGGTCACAGGTCGGCGAGCATCTGCTTGAGCGTGGGCAGCTCCATGCCTCGGGCGAGGATCTCGTCCATTCCGCCGACGACTCCGGTGATGTTGGCGAGCACCACGTGCTCGAGACCGTTTCGCGCGTAGGCCTCGAACTGTGCGGTGAGTTCCTCGGAGTTGCCGACGAAGAGCACCTCTTGCACCATCTCGAACGGGATCGTCGCCGCGATGTCGCGCAGGTCGTCAGGGTCGAGGTCGTGGATGATCACGTCGACGAAACCCTTGGAGTCGTTGCCCAGCGGATGCTCGAGACCGTGCGCTTGCCACATGTGCCCCATCGCGAACAGCCCGAACAACTTGCCGAGCGGCTCGCGCTCGAACATCTCCGCGGCAGCGTCTGCGCTCTCGGCGAACAGCACGAACGGCAGCAGGGAGCACTCCGGCATCGGGCGGCCTGCCGCCGCGGCGTGGCCGGCGATGATCTCACGCTTGGCTCCGTACTCCTCCGGGGTCATCCACCATGCCGGAATCCACCCGTCGCCGTACTCGGCGGTGAGCTTGAGCATCCGAGGACCGTGCCCCGCCACCCACACGGGCGGCTTGCCTCGGCCCTCCGCTTCCAACGGCAGGCCCATACGACCGACGCCACCGTCGGCCATCAGCCCGGTATCGAGGAGCGACCGAAGGTCGCGCAGGACATCGGCGAGGATCGACACCGGCTTCTCGAACGGGTAGCCGAACGGGACGAGGCTCTCGGCCTCGCCCGACCCGATGCCGAGGATGAACCCGCCCGGATTCAAGTCGTTCAGGGTCAACGCCGTGCGGGCAAGGTCGGCCGCGCCGCGCCGGGTGGCGTCGGTGACCGAAATGCCGAAGGGCTTGTCCGTCATCGTGCCCACCACGGCGCCGTAGCAGAACGGGTCGTAGAACGCATCGGGATCCGCAGCGAGATCGGACAGGGGGATCTCGCTCCACAGCCCGGGGTGGAACACACCGAGGATGTGGTCCGGCGACCAGTACGAG
The DNA here is from genome assembly GCA_041742555.1 of Ilumatobacteraceae bacterium. Classification (GTDB taxonomy): domain Bacteria; phylum Actinomycetota; class Acidimicrobiia; order Acidimicrobiales; family Ilumatobacteraceae; genus Sva-07. The sequence goes on along the minus strand of JBGSII010000407.1, from coordinate 18,445 downwards.
TCGAACCCGACCTGCTCGTAGACCTCCAGCATCTGCACGGTGCTCCCGAACGGGAACTGCGAGGGCAAGTTGACTCCGACTTTCATGATGTCCTTTGTTGAGAGGTGCCAATGCGGTCAGGTGCCGGCGAGGCGCTCGACGATCGGCGCGACGGCGTCGACCACGCGGCCGGCGAACGTCACGTACGAGATGCCGTAGGTCTCGCGGCGCTCGACGAGTTGGTCACAGATCGAGTCGACCGAGCCGATCAGCGCGTGCGGATGCTCCGCGAACACCTGAGGTTCGAGACCGAACATCGGGGCCATCGCCGCCAGCGTCCCGTCGCGGTCGTCGGTGACCACCGTGAAGTAGCCGGCGATCTCGAGTTCGAGGTCGTCGAACCGGTCGCCCGCGCCTGCACGGATCCACTCGATCTTCTGCGCGGTGAGTTCCGCGGTGCTGCTGCCGACGCCGGCTGGTCCGATCTTGCCGGAGCTGTTGTCGAAGTTGAGGCTCACGATGTCGGCCTCGCGTCCGGCGATGCCGAGCACCCTGGGTGCTCCCCCGCCGATCATGATCGGCGGCAGTCCGGTCGGGACCTTGGGCACGCCTTCGAACCCGGTGGCATGGACGTGGTTGCCGTTCACATCGATCTCGCCGTCGGCGAAGTGAGCCCGGATCAGCGTGATGGTCTCCTCCATCCGATCGATGCGGACGCCGGCGGGGTCCCACGGCACGCCCATCGCCTCGTACTCACCCTGCAGCCATCCGGCTCCCAGACCGATCTCGAGGCGACCCTCGGCGAAGTACGCAAGCGTCGCCAGTTCCTTCGCGAACATCACGGGTTGGCGGTAGTCGGTGCAGAACACCCGCGAACCGATCGTGATCGTGCTCGTCGCCTCGATTGCGACGGTCATCGCCGGGATCGCCGCGATGTCCTGCACCGGATGGTTCGTCGCCGCCAACGCGGGGCCGGGCCCGATCACGTGATCGGCGACGCTGAAGGTGCTGAAGCCGAGTGCCTCCGCGTGGCGTGCCTGGTCGCGCCAGTTCTGCGGGCTGGTCGCGTTGAAGCTCTGCAGCCCGAATCGGAACGGACGCGTCATCGCTCGACGCCCTTGTCTCGCTGATCGTGCACCCGATGACCCCCTGTCGTTCGACCTCTGCTGCGTTCGGAAACTAGCCGACGAGTTAGTTTACGAACGTACGGAAACGACCGGAGGCGTCACACATGACATCCACCACACCCGCACCGACCGGTGAGCTGCAGACCAAGACGACCTTCTGTCGAGTCTGTCACGCCAGCTGTCCGATGGAGGTCGACGTCGTCGACAACCGCGTGATCGCCGTACGCGGCGTCATGGACGACCCGCTCTTCGAGGGCTACACCTGCATCAAGGGCCGCCAGATCCCCGATCAGATGTCCGATCCGAATCGATTGCGGGCGCCGCTGCGACGACGCCCCGACGGCACGTTCGAGGAGGTCGACAGCGCCGAGGCGCTCGACGAGATCGCCGCCGAACTGAAGCGCATCATCGACACGTACGGACCGCGCGCCGTGGCGTCGTACACCGGCACCGGTGGCTATCAGAACTCGGTGGCGGTCCCGGTCGCACGTGCCTTCCACCAAGGCATCGACTCGGTGTCGTTCTACACGTCGGTGACCATCGATCAGCCCGCCAAGGGCCTCGCGATGCTCCGCCTCGGCGGCTGGGAGGCGGGCTACCAGAACTTCACCGACTCCGACGTCCACATGGCGATCGGCTACAACTCGATGGTGTCGTCCTATGCGCCGATCGGCGGGCTGCAGGGCACCAACCCATTCGTCGTCATGCGCCGACGCAAGGCGGAGGGCATGAAGCTCATCGTCGTGGATCCCCGTCGCACGGAGTTGGCCGGCTTCGCCGACATCCACCTGCAGATCCGGCCCGGTGAAGACCCGACGTTGCTCGCCGGGATGATCCGCATCGTCCTCGACGAAGGCCTCCAGGATCACGAATTCTGCGACCGATGGGTCAGCCAGCTCGGCGAGCTCACCGAGGCCGTCGACAGCTTCACGCTCGACTACGTCGCCGAACGGTGCCAACTCGACCCGGACGACATCGTCGCCGCCACTCGGCTCTTCGCCGCCGGACCCCGAGGCACAGCCGGAACCGGCACCGGACCGAACATGGCCGCCCATTCGAGCCTGACCGAGCACCTCACGGTCGTGCTGAACACCATTCTCGGTCGCGTCAACCGCGAGGGTGACCTCATCGAGAACGGTCTGCTGCTCTACCCGGAGATGCCGCACCGCGCGCAGACGACCGCCCCCCGGGCACCCGCCAGTGGACCGCCGTCACGCCTACGGAACCTGCGCGGCTACCGCGGCGAGATGCCGACCGCGGCGCTCGCCGAGGAGATCCTCACGCCCGGCGAGGGGCGCATTCGTGCGCTGATCGTCAGCGGCGGCAACCCGGCCGTGGCGTTCCCGAATCACGAGCTGACCCTCGAAGCCCTCGCCGACCTCGAACTGCTCGTCGTCATCGACTACCGCATGACCCCGACGGCAGAGTTCGCCGACTACGTCATCGCACCCACGCTGGCACTCGAGCGCGCCGACGTGCCCCACCTGATGGACCGCTGGTTCCGTTTGCCGTACACCAACTACACCGATCCGGTCGTCGAGCGCGACGGCGACGTGCTCAACGAGTGGGAGGTCTTCTGGGAATTGGCATCACGCTTGGGCAGCACGCTGCCGCTCCCCGGAGGATCGCCCGACATGGCCACGCGACCGTCGACCGACGAGATCATCGAGCGGTCCTACGCCGGATCGCGCATGCCACTCGACGAGGTGCGAGCCCATCGCCGCGAAGTACATCCCGATCTCCGGCTCGTCGTCGAGCCCGCAGACCCGAACTGCACGACCAAGTTCACGCCGGCGCCCGAGGACTTCATGGCCGAACTCGCAGCGCTGCGGGCCGAGCCGGCACCCATGCTCGGCGACATCGACGTCAGTGCCTACCCGTTCCGCCTGGTGAGCCGCCGGCTCAAGCACGTCCTCAACTCGACGGGGACGGAGCTCCCGGCCCTCGCCCGCAAGGGCACGACCAATCCCGCCTACATGCACCCCGACGACGTGAGCGAACTCGGCATGGTCGGCGGCGACCTCGTCGAGATCACCTCGCCGTCGGGGAGGGTGATCGGAGTGGTCGAGCCCGCGGACGACGTCAAGCGCGGCGTGATCTCGATGGCGCACTCGTGGGGTGGGACGTCACTGACCGACGAGAAGGTCCGAGATATCGGGACGCCGACCAGCCGTCTGGTGTCCGTCGACGCCGGTCATGACCCGGTGACCGGCATGGTCGTGTCGAGCGCCATCCCAGTGGCGGTGGCCAAGGTGCTCGAGCCGGCATGACCATCCACGACGCACCCCCGTACGGACGGTTCCCGCAGCCCACCGAGCTCGATCACCGCGAGACGCCGTGGGAGAACGACTGGCACCAGGTCGCCGGGAGGTTGCTGACCCATCTCGACGAGGACACCACCGATTCGCTCGAGGACACCTTCACGGTGTCGGTCGACGACTACCTGGACCCCCGACGTTGGGAACGCGAGGTCGACGTCCTGTTCCGCCGGAGCCCGGTGGTCGCCGCATTGAGCGCCCACCTGCCGAACCCCGGCTCGTACCGTGCGATCGAGATCGCCGGCGTCCCGGTGCTCACCGTTCGGCAGGCCGACGGCGGCGTCAGGGCGTTCATCAACGCCTGCCGCCACCGGGGCGCGCTGGTCGTGGGCGAAGGATGTGGCGAGGCCCGCCGCTTCACCTGCCCGTACCACGCGTGGAGCTACAACAACGAGGGTGCGCTCGTCGGCATCTCGGGTCGCCAGAAGTTCGGCGTCGTCGACACCGACGCCCACGGGCTCACCGAGCTGCCGTGCGAGGAGCGCAGTGGCATGGTCTTCGCCGTGCTCCAACCCGACGCCACGCTCGACCTCAGCGCGTGGCTCGGCAGCTACGAAGGTGCCCTCGATCAGCTCGGGCTCGCCGACATGGAACTGCTCGACGAACGATCATTGATCGGGCCGAACTGGAAGATCGCCTTCGACGGCTACGTGGACGGCTACCACCTCGACATCCTCCACCGCGACACCCTCGGTGTCGACGTGATGGGCAACGTCATGACCTGGGATGCGTGGGGCCCGCACCAACGTGTGGCCTTCGCACGCCGGGTCACCCACGAGCTCCGCGACATCCCCTCGGCGGAGTGGTCGCCCGCGAAGTACGTCGGGTTCGTGCACACCGTGTTCCCCCACGTGTCCGTCGCCGGCAACGGCGGGCGCGGCGCCATGGTCAGCCAGCTGATCCCCGGGCCGACGCCCGACCGGTCGCGCACCATCCAGACCCACGTGATCGCCAAGAACGCCTCCGAGGAGGAGCGGGCGGCGACACTGCAGCGAGCCGACTTCCTCGAATGGGTGGTCAACGAGGAGGACTACAAGACCGGCCTCGGCATCCAGTCCGCACTCGCGTCGGGCGCCAACACCGAGTTCGTCTTCGGCCGCAACGAGCCCGGCAACCAGATGTTCCACCGATGGGTCGACGAGCTCATCGGCACCACCGCACTGCCCGACCCGAAGAAGAGGGAGTCCTGATGGCCCGTGTCGACGTCCCCGGAGGCGATGGCCTCGAGGCGAAGCGGATCTGGCAGCTCGCACCCCATCTCGGCGCCGCCATGGGCGCAATGGGTGAAGCCGTCTACGTCCAGTCGAGCCTGCCGGTGCGCGAGCGCGAAGTGGCGCGGATGCGCATCGCCCAACTCAACGAGTGTCATGTTTGACTGAACACCAGAGCTGCATCGGCGATGCAGCAGGGATTGACCGACGAGCTCTACCAGCACGTCCACCAGTACTACGACCACCCGGACTTCACGCCTCGCGAGCGCCTGGCCGCCGAGTTCGCCGAGCAGTTCGCGATCGACCATCGCGGCATCGACGACGCGATGTGGGCACGGATGAGCGAGCACTTCAGCGACGTCGAGTTGCTGGAGTTGACGATCACGTGCGGGTTCTGCGTCGGAATGGGGCGGGCGTACCAAGTGCTCGACATCGCCGTCGACTTCGACGTGCTGTGGAGCCGTGAACCGCCCACCGATCGTTGACCCCTGTCCTTCCGGACCCGACCCCGAAGGACAGGGTCAGTCGCCGACGGTGGCCCACCAGTCGGCGATCACCGCCGCGAATCGGTCGGTGTAGTCGCGGGTGAGCTGGTCCGCCTCAGCGGGCGCCGGCTGCATTGCGGTCGAGGGTAGGGCACTGGCACCGGGCACAGGATCAACCCATTCGAGACGCAGGCTCTCGATCATCCGGCCCAGTTGGGGCGATGCCGTCTCGTGGTGGTCGCTCGTCTGATGCGCGATGAACGCACGGTGGTCGTCGAACGACAGCAGCGTGTAGTACGTCCGGGGGTCAGCACCGCGCCAGTACTCGTAGTGCCGCACGGCGGTCTCGGTCGAGTGCGTGCCGTCGTAGAGGGTCCGGGCGAGGGCTTCGAACTCGGCCTCGGTTCCGGGCCGGACGGTGATGTGAGCAAGGATCGTCGCCATCGACCGATGGTAGCGAGCAGCCCACGACCCCCGACGACGTGGACCGACTCAGGCGCGCTCGGGGTAGCCGCCGTCAGGGAGGGCGCTGATCGGGCCGTGCAGGATCATGCCACCGTCGACGTAGAGGCACTCGCCGGTGATGTATGCCGCGGCCGGTGACGCGAGGAACACCGCCGCGTTGGCGACGTCACTCGGCCGGCCCGGGTACGGCAGCGGGACACCCGACATGTCGTTGCCGACGCCTTCTTCGTACGTGGCCTCCCACCCCTCGGTGCGGAACGCCCCCGGTGCGACGCAGTTGACCCGCACCCTCGGACCCCACTCGAAGGCGAGCGTTCGGCTGAGCTCGACGACCCCTGCTCTCGCTGCCGAGCTGTGCGCGATTCCTGGCATGCCCCGCCCGACGAGCGCGACGATCTGCACGATGCTCCCGCCGCCCGCATCCAGCATCTGATTCCCGAACACCTGAGTCATCGTCCAGGTGCCGTTGAGATTCAGGTCGATCACGCTGCGCCAACCGTTGGGGCTGTAGTCACGAGCCTTCTGCGGGAACTGGCCACCGGCGTTGTTGACCAGAATGTCGATGCGGTGACGCGCCGCGAGCGTCTCCACGGTCTCGCGGTCGCGGATGTCGACGACGTCTGCCTCGACAGGATTGCCGGTCAGCGCCGAGATCTCCGCAGCAGCAACTGCGAGGCGTTCTCTCTGACGGGCAGCGATGACGACCGATGCGCCGGCTGCCGACAACCCCTCGGCGATCGAACGTCCGAGCCCCGTGCCGCCCCCGGTGACGAGCGCCGTGCGGCCGGCGAGCAGGTCTGGGGCGAACGGACTCGTCACACCTCGTCCAGCATGGCCTCACCGAGGTAGCTGGCTTCGAGGACATGACGATTCGCCGAGAGTTCGGCAGCGGAACCCTCCAACACCATCTCGCCGTGGTTCAACACGTAGCCGCGGTCGGCCACCTCGAGCGCCATGTGGACGTGCTGTTCGACGACGAGCACGCCACATCCGGTCTGATCAGCGATGTCGCGCACGATCGGCAGCAACCGCTCCACGATGATCGGCGCGAGGCCGAGGCTCATCTCGTCGACGAGGATGCACTTGGGCGACGAAACGAGTGCCCGGGCCATCGCCAGCATCTGCTGCTCACCGCCCGACAGCAGTCCTGCCTGGCGCCGACCGAGCGGCTTGAGCGCCGGAAGCAGATCCATCGCACGGTCATGGGCTGCCTTGCGCTCCTGGCGTCCGCCCTTCAGTCCGAGCCGGATGTTCTCGTCGACCGTCAGGTCGAAGAACAACGAACGGTCCTCCGGCACATGGGCCAGACCGCGTCGCGCAACGGCGTAGGCCTTGTGACCGGTGACCGGCTCGCCGAGTACGGTGACGGACCCCTCGAGCGGAGCGAGCAGACCGGAGATGGTCAAGAGGGTCGTCGTCTTTCCTGCGCCGTTCGGCCCGAGCAGCGCGACGACCTCACCCGGCCGGACGTTCAGCGTGATGTCGCGCAGCACCGGGATGCCGCCGTAGCCGGCGTGGAGGCCTTGCACGTCGATCAGGAAATCGTCACTCATGTCCGGCCTCCGATGCGCCAGTTTGCGTTGTCACAGGTTCCGAGGTCGCCACCTCTGCAGAACGATTCGCTGCGATACCCGCCTCCGCCTGAGCTTCGCCCGCCGACTCGCCGAGGTACGCAGCGATCACGGCCGGGTCGGCTCGGACCTCGGCTGGGGTGCCGTGTGCGATCACACGGCCGAAGTCGAGCACGTAGATGTAGTCGCAGACGTTGAGGACCAGTCCCATGTCGTGGTCGATCAGGAAGAGGCTCACTCCGAGATCGAGGAACCCACGCAGGTGGGCGCCGAGCAACTGGCTCTCCTTCGTGTCGAGACCCGCAGCCGGTTCGTCGAGCAGGAGCAGCTTCGGAGTGGCAGCGAGCGCCCGGGCGACACCGACCAACTTGCGCTGACCGTGGCTGAGATCGCTCGGGTGCTTGTCGGCAAGGTCGCCCAACTCCATGGCATGCAGCGCGACGTCGATCTGCTCGAGGGCGGCGGCCTTACCTCGGCTCGGCACGAAGATGTCGGACAGGAACGAGTACCACTTCGGCCGGTCGGCTGCGACGAGCAGGTTGTCACGAACCGTCAGGTCCTCGAACAACTCCAGCGACTGGAACGTCCTGACGAGGCCGAGCTTGGCACGGGCGTCAGGGCGCAAGCCGGCAAGGTCGACTCCGTCGAAGGTCACGACCCCGCGAGTGATCGGGGTGAAGCCGGTGATGGCATCGATGAATGTCGTCTTGCCGGCTCCGTTGGGCCCGATCAGGCCGACGAGTTTGCCTGCCTCGCACTGGAGGTCGATCTCGTCGTTGGCGTTGAGGCCACCGTAGGTGACCGTGAGGCCCCTGGCTTCGAGCAGTGCCATGTCAGTTTCCCCCTGCAGGAGTCGGAAGAGTGGTCGCCAGTTGTGGTGCCGGCGGCGGCGGATCCGAGACCGCCGCCTCGTGACCGCCACGGACCTGGAGGTAGATCGACCGGGCCATCAGCGCGAGCAGCGCCCCGAGGATCGGCATCCAGAACATCGAGTAGGTGTCGACCCGCAACGGCCAGATGATCCAGCCGAGCACGTAGCCGACGAGCGCCGTCGGACCGAAGCGCTTGGCGGCGCTGGCCCAGACGCCTCCGGCTTCGGGGAAGGTCGGCGAGATCGGCCCCACCACGCGGGCAAACGCGAGGGTCACCAGGAACAGCAGCACCATGCTGACGAAGACCCACCACTCGACCGACTCGATGAACTTGGCGTTGTAGAGCCAGAGCGCGGTGCCGACCACGATGACCGCCAGCCCGACCTTCACGAGCACCTGCTTGGGCCCCCGATAGTTCGAGCGCAGCGTCTCTGCACCGGGGATCGCGCTGACCGTCCAGTTGCCCAGATGTCTCACACCGTCGGTGAAGAACGGCGCGACCCCTTCGGGGTGCACGATGGCGGTCACGATGATGCCGAGGCCGCTGATCAGACCGATGTAGTTGTCGATGTTCGTGCCGGCGAAGAAGTAGTTCGACGTCGTCGGAACGAGCGCCTGCAGGAGCATCCCGGCGACGATCGCTCCGCTGATGGACGAGATCCCAGCGAGATACGCGAATGCCAGCACCGACAAGCTGGCCCCGTAGGCGAAGTTCGCCGACGACACCTCGACCTGCTTGAACCCCAGCATCAGACCTCCCACGCCAGCGAGAGCGGCGCTGATGGCGAAGGCGAGCAGCTTGGTGCGCGTGACGTTGATCCCCGCCGCAGCTGCGGCGCGCTCGTTGGCGCGAACGGCGAGGAAGCGGCGCCCAACGCCTGATCGGCGCATGTTCGCCACGGCGATCGCACAGAGTGCCAGCACGATCGCACCGAAGATCACGAACGCCGGATTCTCGTTCTGTTCGCGTGCACTGCGGGCACCCACGTCGATCCCGAAGATGGTCGGATCCTTCACGAATGCCGGGACGCCGGCACGAAGCTGCGTGATCACCTCGTTCTCGAAGTACACGCCCTGGAGGGCAACGGCTGCCGCGATCGTCACGACGGCGAGTTGCACGCCTCTGATTCTCACCGCTGGTAACCCGACCACAACGCCGACCACCACCGCCGCGGCGATACCGATCGCGCCTGCGATCGGCCACGCCAGTCCGGGACCGTCGACGGGAACGAGGTTCGACCCTCTCCCGATGCCGTCGGCCATCATGCGCGCCATCACGAATGCGGCGATGCCGGCGAACGACATCTGCGCCAGCGAGATCTGACCGGTGTAGCCGGTGATCAGGACGATCGACAGCATCACGATCGAGATCACGAGACCGGTCTGCATCGAGTTCGCGAAGCGCGTCCGCCCGCCCGAGTCCTCGAAGACGAACGCCATCAAGGTGAGCACCACGACCCAGAAGAAGGCGTGCTCCCAGACCCGCCTCGGATCGGGAGCGATCGGGAGTCGCTTCTCCTCGACGGCACCGCGGATCGGCAAGGACTTGCCTCGGGCGTACAACACCACGATGATCACGATCAACGGCAGGAAGTCGCGGACGCCGGTCTGCATCCACTCGAGGTTGCCCGTGAACCAGGTGACCTTCTTGACGTCGAGCAGGGTCTGAACGGCGCCGAGCGCGAGTCCGCCGGCCACGGCGATGGGAATCGAACGAAGGCCACCGATCAGGGCGGCGGCGAGCGCAGGGACGATGAGCGCGGTCAACCCGACCGGAGTGATCGTGCCGGCGATCGGGCCGACGACGATCACCGAGAGGGTTGCCAGCACCGAAGCAACCACCCAGTTGATGGCGGCGAGCGTCTGCGGCGAGTACCCGAGGAGGATGGCGCCTTTCTCGTTGCCCGCGGCGGCCCGCGTCGCGAGGCCGAATCGCAGATACCGGTACGCCGCCCACAGCACGAAACCCATGAGGATTGCGAATCCGATGACGTAGATGTTGCTGCCCGGGTAGGGCTTGCCGAGGCCGAGGAAGTTCTCGACCGTCTCGTCGGGCACGACGTTTCTGGGCTGCGGGAACGAGTTGCCGAAGTTGATCAGTGCGACGCCCTGTAGGTAGAGCGCGAGACCGAGCGACGCCACCACTTTGCCGAGCGGTGCAGCGTGTCGCAGTGGCCGGAAGACCAGGAAGTGTGCCCCAAGGCCCAGCCCGACGGCCATGAGGAGGGCGAGGACGAGCGACGCGGCGAACGGCCAGGTGCCGCCGTCCGACAAGGTGATCTTGACCGGGATGTTGAGGCCCTTGGTTGGAAGGAAGTCCACCCATGGGAAGAAGAACTCACCGCGGTTCCATGCGGTGTCGAACGTGAAGAGTCCGTACATCGCCATAGCGCCGTAGGCGAAGTTGATGACGCCGGAGCCCTTGTAGGACACGACGAGGCCGGCGCCGAGCATGGCGTAGAGCGCACCGAGCCCGAGGCCGATGAGCAGAGTGAAGATGATGTCGTTCAACGCAGAGCCCCCGGTCGCGCTACAGGATGATGAGAGCGGATGCGTCGGGGCCGATCATGGGATCGTCCCCGACGCATCCAGCAGTTCCGTCTTATTCGTTCAGCGAACGTTCGTCGGAGCGGCGCTCACTCTGCAGTCGGACGCAGTTCGGTGCCGGCCACCAGGTCGAGACCGGAGAACGACGGGATCACGTTGGTGATCGCCTTGTCAGCGGCAATCCACTGGTCCATGGCGATCTCGGAGCTGCAGACCGCGATGTACGGCGCGGGTGCGCCGGCGCAGTTCAACGGCGGGCCACCGAACGTCGGCTGCGAACCGTCCGTTGCAGCGAACGCCTCGGCGATCGCGGTTCCGGTGACTTCGCCTTCGATGCCCTGTGCCTGCTCCCAGATGTTCATGATCGCCGAGAAGCCCTGCGTGGCGAAGCCCTTGAACAGGTCGTCCTCGGTCATGCCGTACTCCAGACCCTTGGTCTGGTACGTGGTCGCCATGTCGAGGTGATCGCCTTCCAGGCTGTCGAGCGGCGACAGCAGACCATTGACCGAACCGGTGATGTAGATGCCATCGGCGAGATCGCCGGCGGCCTCCATCGCCGTGAAGTCGGTGCACGATCCCGAGAGCACCAGCGGGATGTCCTGCGGAGTCCAGCCCAGGCGCCCGAGGGCGTCGACGAAGTTCCAGCAGTCCGCACCCTGCGCCGAGAAGATGATGACGCTCGGATCGAAATCGAGGATTTCGGTCGCCTGCGGCGTCGCATCGGGCGTGGCCGGAGCGATCGGGACACCGATGTGGGTCATGTCGGGCAGCGAACCGGCCCGTTCGGCGTCACCGGGCGTCGTGCCGTTGAGCACGTCGAGCGGCTTCGCCTCGAGGTCGTTGTAGCACACGACGCCCGGAGGCGTGTCAGCCCACGGAACGCCGACGCGATCGATGGTGATGTCCTCGAACTCGGTGATCTGATCGGTGGCGAACTGCACGAGACCCGTGTGCACGCCGAGACAACCGCCGCCGGCGCCGATGGCGTAGACGCCCTCGGAGGTGAAGTCCGCGATGGTGATCGGGGTCACCACGAGCACCGGGATGTCCGAGCCCTGGTAGATCGAGAAGTGGTTGCCGAAGAAGTTGATCGTCGAGATGGCCATCTCGACTTCGTCCGCGGCCAACTCGTTGGCGCAGCGCTGCGAGTCGTCGGGTGACACCACCGACTTGCAGAGAACGAGTTCGATCGGTCGGCCGCCGAGGCCACCGAGTTCGGTGTTCACGTACTCAGCGGCGGCTTCCATGGCGATGGAGAACTCCGGGAACGAACCGTTGGGGTCGCCCTCGAGGTTCTGGACACCGATCTTGATCGGCTCACCGGTGGCCTCGCCGAGCATCTCGTCGTCGCCCTCGGTGGTGTCCGGCGCGTCCGTGGCCTCGGGTGCGTCGGTCGCCTCGGGTGCGTCGGTCGCCTCCGGTGCCGCGCTGTCGGTCGTCCCGCCGTCGTCGTCGCTGCCGCAGGCGGCTACCACGAGCCCCAAACTGGCAACAATCCCGAGGAGAGCGCGAGAACGCTTCGATGATCGTGATGTCATGTGGACAATCCCCCATTTGTGGTGTGAGACCGGCAACCCCTGGCGCCGGACGAGTCGGGTCTGCCGACTCGGGAGCAGAAACTAACCGATCGGTTGGAAACTTTGCGGACCGGAGAACAATTGACGTTTACGATGCCACGACACGCGTCCGCGGTCAGCTCTCCGGGGTGTAGTGGATGCCCGGGATGCCAGCATGCATCGCCTCGTACCAGTCCGGCCGCGGTGCGATCCCCTCGTACCCGCGCCCGATCCTCGGCGCCGTGTCGGCGTTCCACGCCTGATGGATCGGCGGGATCTGGTAGTAGCCGTTTGCGGCATTGGTTCCGCCGTCGACGTTGAGATCGTGACCCGTCACGTAACTCGCTGCGTCCGACGCGAGGAACATCACCGGAGCGACGATCTCGTCGAGTTCGCCGATCCGCCGCATCGGCGTCCGCGAGGCGATCCACTTGTCCATGCCCATGCCCTCGAGCGCTGGCCGGACCATCTCGGTCACGATGAAGCCGGGCGACACCGAATTCACACGGACACCCCGATCCGCCCACTCGCAACCGAGTTGCAGCGTGAGATTCCTCAACGCCCCCTTTGCCGCCGTGTACGCGATCACGTTGAGTTCGTTGGCACCGTGGCCCATGATCGAGCAGATGTTGACGATCGAGCCGCCTCCGGACTCGAGCATGTGGCGACCCACATCGCGCAGGTACATGAAGGCGCCGTTCAGGTCGATCGACATGATCCAGTTCCAGGTGTCCATGTCGAACGATTCCGGAGCGACGCCGCGCATGTCGCTGACGCCGGCATTGTTGACCAGCACGTCGAGTCGCCCATGCGCCTCGATGCCCGCAGCCACCACGCGGGCCACATCGGCCTCGATCGAGACGTCACCAGGCACCACCGTCACGGTGCTGCCCTTGGCCCGACAACCCTCGGCGACGCCTTCGAGGAGATCGGCGGAGCGGGCGGTCAGCACGAGGTCGGCGCCCGCGTCGGCGAACCCGTGAGCGAAGCCCTCGCCGAGGCCCATCGAGGCACCGGTGATGAGCACGGTCTTGCCGGAGAAGTCGAACATGGCCATACCTCCTAGTTGAGCCTCGTCGGATCGACGAGCACTTTGGTCTGTTCGCTCGTGCCACTCGCCAGGTCCGCGAGCGCCGAGTCGAGGTCCACGAGATCCACGGTTCCGGTGTGGAGCGCGTCGACGGTGACACGACCGTCGGCCATCATTCCCATCGCCATCTCGAACTCCTCGTGGAGATACGCGAGCGACGACGTCACGGAGATCTCCTTGATCAACCAGACGCCCGGCGAAATGGATGCGTCGCTGTCTGCGAGACCGATCAGGCACATCGCCCCGCCACGCCGAGCCAGGTCGACGGCGGTCTGGATGGCGAATGGTCGGCCGACACATTCGTAGACGATGTCGGCGCCGAGGCCGTGTGTTCGTTCACGGATGACCTGGTCGGCCTCCTCGCCAGGGGCGACGGCGACATGGGCGCCCAGTTCGAGCGCCAGCGCGCGCCGCTGTTCGTTCGGTTCGACCACGATCACCTGGCCGGCGCCGCCCGCTCGCACCCACTGCATCGTTCCCAGCCCGATCGGCCCAGCGCCCTGGACGACCGCGATGTCGCCGAGTCGCAACGCACTGGTGCGCACCGCATGGAAGGCAACGGTGGTCGGTTCCACTTGAGCGGCCTGCACATCGGTCAGGGCAGGGTCGGTCTTCACGATCCTCGACGCGGCCACCGCGATCCTCGGAGCGAAACCACCGTGTGGAGGCGCCAGCGGGTCGCGACCGAGCGCGGACAGAAACGTCACCTCGCACCGATCGGCTTGACCTCGATGACAAGCGTTGCAGCGACCGCACGACGGTGCGACCGCGACGACGACTCGATCGCCTTCGCTGAACGAGGTCACCTCGGCACCGACGCTCGACACGGTGCCCGACCACTCGTGCCCGCAGATCGCAGGGTTGTACGGACGTCCCGACTGGTATGCGTGCACGTCGGTGCCACAGATCCCGCAGAACGCGATGTCGACGACCACGCCCGCAGGCGCCGGCGTCGGATCGGGGAACTCGCGAAGTTCGACGGTGTCCTTGCCGGTGATCAGTGCTGCGAACATCGTCACGTTCCCTCAGTAGGCGCCCGACTCGTTCGAGCGGCGATCGACGTCGTCATACTGTCCAACATAGCTCGGCCCGGACGAACCGGCCGAGTCGGGACGAACCCCCAAGGAGGACACATGAGTCTCATCGCCGTCGAAGCCGCCATCACGATCGCCGATCCGTCCACCCGCGAGGAACTCATCGCGCGGACAGCGCCGATCCAGAAGGCGACGCGCGATGACGAGCCGGGCTGCCTCGTCTACTGCTTCGCCGCCGACCCGTGCCAGGACGACCTGATCCAGGTGTACGAACTCTGGGAGTCGGAAGAGGCATTGGCCGCCCACTTCGACCACCAGAACTACGTCGACATGCGGACGATGCTCGGTGAAGGCGGACTCGTCGGCGCGGTGAGCCGCAAACACCGCATCGATGCCACCGCCCCGGTGTACGGCCCGGACCACAAGGCAAGCGCCTCGTTCGACTGATGCCCGACGTTCCCCGAGCCCGAGCGTCCGGGGACGACCGCGAGTTCGGGGCGGTCGTGTTCGACTTCGGCGGGGTGCTGATCACGACGATCTCGAACCAGATCGGATCGATCGCAGGGTCCCGCGGTGTGGAACCCGCCGTGATGCACGAGATCCTGCTCGGTCCCCGCGCGAGCGGCCCCGACCACCCTTGGCATCGGGCCGAACGCGGCGAGCTCGCCACCTCTGAGATACAACCGCTGCTCGGGCCCTGGGCTGCCGAGTTCGGCGTGACGCTTCGCGGCGACGAGATCGAGGCGTTGCTCGCTCCTGGCGGCTACACCGTGATCGACGCCATGCTCGATCGAATCCGTGACCTGCGCGCGGAGGGATACCTCACCGGGCTGCTGACGAACACCTTCGCTGAGTTCCGACCGACGATGGAGCGCGACATCGACTTCGCCCTGTTCGACGTGATCGTCGAGTCGTTCGCCGTCGGCTCCCGCAAACCGGAGTTCGCGATCTACGAAACGACGGCCGAGCGCCTCGGCATCGACCACGGCGCGATCGTCTACCTCGACGACTTCGATCAGAACCTGGAGCCTCCCGCTGCGCTCGGATGGACCACGATCCACGTGGGCGACCCGCACGTCGCGTTGCACGAACTCGACGCGCTGCTCGGCACCTGAGCTCCGGTGATATCCGAACTCACCACGTGGTCAATAATGGAAACATGACCGCCACCGACCAACCCGTCGCCGACACGGGCGCACGTTCGCCGGGTCCGAGCTTTCAGGACCTCCTCGACGCCGACACCCACCCCGTCCCCGATGTGCTGCGCCTCGAGTCGCCCCGCTACTTCGGCAGCCACGACATCCCCATCGAGCGGTACACGTCGCGTGAGTGGCACCGACGTGAAGTCGACCAGTTGTGGTCGCGGGTGTGGCAGTTCGCGTGCCGCGAGGAGCACATCCCCGAGCCCGGCGACTATGTCGTCTACGACATCGCCGAGAAGTCCTACCTCGTCGTGCGCCAGGCGGACGGATCGATCAAGTCGTTTCCCAACGCGTGTCTGCACCGGGGACGCCAGCTCAAGGAGTACGACGGTCGGTGCTCCGAGCTCCGGTGTGCGTTCCACGGGTTCGCGTGGGACCTCGCCGGCAATCTTGCCGACGTCCCCGCCGCTTGGGACTTCCCTCACGTCGACCAGCGGCCGGATGACTTCGTCCTGCCGGAGTGCCAGGTCGGGACGTGGGCCGGATTCGTTTTCATCAACCCCGACCCCGATGCCGGGTCCCTCGAAGAGCACCTGGGCGAGATCGTCGAGCAGTTCGAAGTGTGGGACCTCGGCAACCGGTACGTCGAAGCGCACGTGTCGCGCATCATCAACGCGAACTGGAAGATCGCCCAAGAGGCGTTCTGCGAGGCGTACCACGTCAACGCCACCCACCCGCAGATCCTCACCTACCTGTGCGACGTCAACAGCCAGGTCGACGTGTGGGACCGATGCTCGCGGGTGATCACGCCCGGCGGCGCTCCGAGCCCGCTGCTCGGAGACGTCGAGCTGCCGGAGCAGGACATCTTGCGCAGCATGCTCGACGTGCGCGTCGACCAGGAAGCGCCGATCGTGCTCGAGGAGGGCCAGACCGCTCGGGCGGTACTGGCAGCGATGTCGCGCGAGCGGTGGCGGCCGCAGGCGGGCGACGTCGTCGACCAGATGAGCGACGCCGAGATGATGGACTCGATCGACTACACCGTGTTCCCGAACATGCACCCATGGGGAGCGTTCAATCGGATCACCTACCGCTTCCGACCCAACGGCGACGACCACCGCTCGTCGATCATGGAGGTGTTCTTCCTCTCGCCGTTCCAGGGTGACCGACCGCCACCCGCGAAGGAGCGCAAGCTCGGCGTCGACGATCCGTGGACGGACGCCCCCGAGTTGGGCATGCTCGCCAAGGTCTTCGAGCAGGACGTGTTCAACATGGCGAAGGTGCAAAAGGGCCTGGAGACGACCCGGAAGCCCGGCGCCACGTTCTCGAACTACCAGGAGTCGAAGATCCGCTGGCTCCATCAGCTCCTCGGCGAGTTCGTCAGCGAGACGACCGACACCCCCGTCAGTGTGGGGACGCGGTCATGAGGGGCATCGTGCACCCCTTCACCGGCGCCCTGCACGAACAGGACGGCGACGGCAACATCCGCGTGACGCTCGATGGCAAGGAAGGCATCTTCGGCACCGACGGACACTGGATCTCCGGCGAGCTCCGAGAGTGCGACCCGCAGCTGTGCGGCTGGGTGGGTGGCCCGATCCTGACAAACCACCGCGTCACCTCCCAGACGCCGGCGAGCTGAGACGTCCGGGCGCGAGCTGCGCCTCGGCCGGTGAAATCGTTCGAAGTGGGTGATGCCTCCGGAATCGGATCGAACGTACCGTCGCGTCGAGACCGAGGCGCACGATCGCGGTCCGTGACCGAAAGTGGGCATCCATGTCAGAAACACAGAGTGAGGCCGGGGCCGGATGGGTGATGTTCGCCGGCATCATCTTGGTCGCAGTCGGCCTCTTCCAGGCGTTCATCGGACTGGTCGGGATACTCGAGGATGAAGTCCTGGTCGTGACCCCCGACTATGTCGCCCAACTCGACGCAACGACGTGGGGCTGGGTCCACATGATCATCGGCTTGATCGTGGTCGCCTCGGGCTTCGGAATCTTCTCTGGCAACGTGCTGGCCCGCACGGTCGGCGTCTTCGCCGCGCTCGGCAGCATGGTGTCGATGTTCGTGTGGCTCCCCTGGTACCCGTTCTGGGCGATCACGATCATCATCATCGACATCGCCATCATCTGGGCGCTCATCGTCCACGGCCGAGTCCTCGCCGACCGTTAGGAGCACCGACGATCGGTGACGGCTCGGCGCCGCGCTCGGCACGACTCGACCCGATCGATGACGCCCAACACACATTCGCCACAGCTCGACCACCAACGAAAGTGAGAACCCGATGGGACTACGACGCCGTCACGATGAGCCGCACGTCCGCTTTCAGATGCACGAGAAGCTGATCTCGATCGGCGACGACTACTGGATCGAGAACGATCAAGGCGCCAGGGTCTACAAGGTCAATGGCAAGGCAGCGCGTGTTCGCGACACATGGAAGCTCGAGGACACCGGACGGAACACCGTTGCCGAGATCCAGGAGAAGAAGCTCAGCGTTCGCGACAAGATCAAGATCGATCTGCACGGCGGACGCTCAGCGACCGTGAAGAAGGCGTTGGTCGGCGTTCGTGACCGATTCCACGTCGAGGTCGACGGTGGCGACGACATCAAGGTGCACGGCAACATCGTCGATCACGAGTACGAGATGGAGCGTGACGGCGACAAGATCGCCGAGATCTCCAAGAAGTGGTTCCGCGTTCGTGACACGTACGGTGTCGACGTCTACGACGAGAGCGAGACGGTGTTGATCCTCGCCATCACTGTCGCCGTCGACGCGCTCGCCCACGATCTCATCTGAGCATCCCGACCGGGTGTCGGGAGCTCGACGTGTTCGGAGGGTGTGGAGCCGGCCGACACTCAGCTGACGATGGCTGATGCGAGGCGAGAGAGATGGCGATCGACAGCAGGTCCTGCACGACGGTGGCAAGTGGCCCGGATCCGAACGCGGGATCCTTGTGGAGGCGATTGAGGAGCCACGGCAGCAGCGGGGCGACGGCACTGGCCACGCCACAACTGGCGAACTCGGTGTCGTGAGTCCCGCGTTGCGGGACTCAC
>JBGSII010000406.1:0-3702 GCA_041742555.1 Ilumatobacteraceae bacterium | reverse complement strand
AGGCCGACAGCCTGTCCGGCGGCGAGGCGCAGCGGATGTGCGTCGCGCGGGCGCTGTTGACCGATCCGGCCGTCCTGCTCGCCGACGAGCCGACGGCAGCGCTCGATCGGGGAGCCCGTTCCACCGTCGAAGATCTGGGGCGGATGCTCGCCGACTCGGGGGTCGGGGTGATCTGGGTGAGCCACGACACCGACCAGTTGCGCCGTCTCGCCGATCACGTGATCGTGCTTGCCGACGGCGCGGTTCGAGCTGTCGGGCATCTGTCCGAGCTCGACCAGAGCGCCGACCCCGTCGTCCGCCAGTCGGTGGGTGCCGCGTGATCACCACTGCGCGGCAACCCTGTCCTTCGGGGTCGGGTCCGAAAAGACAGGCCGGGGAGCCAGCGTCCTGTCTTTTGGGGTCGGGTCCGAAAGGACGGGCTCGGGGACGAGAGGAGCGGGCGTGATCGGCGTCGAGCAGGGCGACATCGGCGTGGCCGGGTTGGCGGCGTCGGGGATCCTCGTCGCCGTTGCGGTGGCGATCTCGCTGTGGCGCCAACTCGGGCTCGAACGCAGCCTGGTGTGGGCCTCGCTGCGTGCACTCGTCCAGCTGTTGGCCGTCGGCTGGGTGCTGCAGTTCGTCGTCGACCCCGACGACCCGCTGATCTTCTCGGTGATCTGGATCGTGGCGATGATCGGATTCGCCGCATACACCACGTCGCGTCGAGCGGCCGACGTCCCCAAGGTGCTGCCGCTGTCGTTGGTCGCGTACGCCGCCTCGGCGATCGTGGTGCTCGGGGTGCTGTTCGGTTTCGGAATCTACGAACTCGAGGGCCGCACCCTGGTGCCGCTCGCCGGGATGGTCATCGGCAACTCGCTCGCCGCCACGGTGCTGGTCTCGCGGCAACTGCTCGTCGCGGCGAACGAACAGCGTGATCTGATCGAGGCGCGGCTGGCGCTCGGCCTGACCGCGAGCCAGTCGTTCCAGCCGCACCTGCGCCAGGCACTGCGCACGGCGCTCGTGCCCCAGATCGAGTCGACGAAAGCGGTCGGCATCGTGTTCCTTCCGGGCGCGATGGTCGGCCTGATCCTCGCCGGCGTCGACCCCGCGGATGCCGTCAAGGTGCAGGTTTCGGTGATGTACCTCGTGCTCGGCAGCGTGGCGACGACGACGGCGGTGATGAGCCTCGGCATCTCGCGGGAGCTGTTCACGCCGGCGCAGCAGCTCCGGCGACAATCCCCGTCACTCTGAGCGACCACGGTCACTACGTTGTCGACATGGCCGCAACGCATGCCGCCGCCGACGCTGCCGTCACCTTCGAACGGCTCGAGCGCCGGCACTTCGATCTGCTCGGCCGGTGGTTGGCCGAGCCGCACGTCGCCCGCTGGTGGAACCACGACCCGTCAGCCGAGGCGATCGAGGAGGACTTCGGCGACACGATCGACGGCCTGGAACCCGCCAAGGACTTCATCGCGTTGGCCGACGGCCAACCGTTCGGCGTGATCCAGTTCTGCCTGTTCCACGACTTCCCGGAGTACGTCGCGGAGATGGCCGACGTCTACCCGGTCGACCTCGACGCTGCCTCGATCGACTACCTCATCGGCGACCCGAACGCCGTCGGGCAGGGATGGGGCACGGCGATGATCGAGGCGTTCGTCCAGAAGATCTGGACCGACGAACCGGCTGTCGGCCACGTGGTGGTCCCGGTCAACTCCGCCAACGTCGCGTCGTGGAAGGCGCTCCAGAACGCCGGGTTCCGGTTGGTGGCCCGAGGTGAACTCGATCCGGACAACCCGATCGACGACCGTCTGCACGAGATCCTGCGCATCGACCGCCCCGCGTGAGGCATCGATTGCAGCAGGGGTCAGACCCCTGCTGCAATCGGTGAGTTCACGTGGTCAGACGTTGAAGCGGAACTCCATGACGTCGCCGTCCTGGGCGACGTAGTCCTTGCCTTCGACGCGCATCTTGCCGGCGTCCTTGGCGGCATTCCACGAACCGAGCTCGAGCAGCTCGTCCCACTGGATGACCTCGGCCCTGATGAAGCCCCGCTGGAAGTCGGTGTGGATGCGCCCGGCGCACACCGGAGCGGTGGAGCCCTCGTAGAAGGTCCACGCCCGGGATTCCTTCTCGCCGGTCGTGAAGTACGTCCGCAACCCGAGCAGGTGGTAGGCGCTGCGGACCATGCGGAACAGCGCCCCTTCGCCGAGGCCGAAGCCCTCGAGGATCTCGGCGCGCTCGACCGGATCCTCGATCGCGGCGGCCTCCGCCTCCATCTGGACGCACATGCCGATCACCTCGACGTTGTCGCCCGCATTGTTGAACTCGGCGGCGACGAGGGCTTCCTTCTCGGGGATCGATTCGATGTCGTCCTCGCCGACGTTGACCACGACGAGCACCCGGCGGTTGGTCAGCAGGAAGTAGGGGGCGAGCGCGTCGCGCACGTCGTCCTTCAGCCCGGCGCGGTAGAGGGGGAGCCCCTCGGCGAGCGCGTCGTACGCGATCTGGAGGTGGGCGGCTTCTTCGGCCATCGAGCGGTCGAGCTTGGCCTGACGCTGGGTCTGGTGGAGCCGCTTCTCCACCGTTTCGAGGTCGGCGAGCGCGAGTTCGATCTCGACGATCCGCAGGTGTTCGAGCGGATCGGACGGGCCGGTGATGTCGTCGTTGACGAATGCCCGCAGCACGAACACGATCGCGTCGACCTCGCGGATGTTGGCGAGGAACTTGTTGCCGAGGCCTTCGCCCTTGCTGGCGCCCTCGACGAGCCCGCCGATGTCGACCACCTCGACGGCAGCGTGGACGGTCTGCTTCGACTTCGACATCGTGGCGAGCTGGTCGAGGCGATCGTCGGGCACCTTGGCGACGCCGATGTTCGGATCCTTGGTCGCAAACGGGTACGGCGCTGCGAGCGCACCACCGCCGGTCAGCGCGTTGTACAGCGAGCTCTTGCCCGCGTTGGGGAGACCGACCAGTCCGAAACGTTCCATGAGCCGACCGAGGCTACCGAGCCAACCAAGGCGTCCGCGGCGCCCCGCTCGCCAGTCCGCCCGGTCGGACGGATCTCGGTGGCGTCAGTCCCGGATGACGGGACGCACGCCACCGAGATCTGCCTGAGTGCTCAGCTGTTGTCGGGGGAGGGCGTCGTCCTCCAACGGTCGGTGGCCGCTCGGATGCGGCGAGCGACGGCCCCCGGCGCCTGCGTGATCGCTCGATAGGTGAATCGCACCACGATCCATCCGGCCGCCAGCAGATCGGCATCGCGGGCACGATCGCGTTCGAATCCGCGTCGATCGAGACCATGGTGTGCCCATCCATCACACTCGAGGACGACAGGCGTGTCGATCACGCGGAAGTCGACCTCGAACCCCTCGATGACCGGGTGGAACTCGACGGGCGCGAGATGGCGCCGGCGAATGAGCCTGCTCATGGCCATCTCGAGGACCGAGTCAGCGGGCTTGTCGTCGATCGCCCAGGCGTCGATGGCCTCGCGTAGTGCGGGGATCCCGGGCCGGCCCTGGCGCGAGTGCTCGAGCGCGGCCGTCTAGAGGGCTGCGAGGTCCGCGAGCCGAACAGCGATGACGTGCCCGACCGCGTCGAGCACCGACCCGCGGTAGTCGGGGAACAGCGCGTTGAGTGCCGGTACGCGCAGGTAGAGAAGCTGTGAGGCGGTGGCCAGACTGCCCAGCAGCTGCACCATGGTTTCGGAGTTGTCGGCGAACAGGC
>JBGSII010000405.1:0-2240 GCA_041742555.1 Ilumatobacteraceae bacterium | reverse complement strand
CCACCTCCTCGCCCACGCCGGCGGGTACGGCTTCGACGGCGACGAACCGATCGCCCGGCCGGAGGCGACGCGGATGTACTCCAACACGGGCATCGGCCTCGTCGCCCGCGCCGTCGAAGACGCCACGGGGATGACCTTCGCCGACTACCTCCACGAAGCCGTGTTCGAACCGCTCGGGATGCACTCGAGCGCGCTGCGCGGTCCGGCGGCACACGGCGTGCGATCCAACCTCGCCGACACGTGCCGGTTCATCGGCGAGGTCATGCGCCCGACGCTGATCCACCCCGAAACGGCAGCGGAAGCGAAACGCATCCACTACCCCGCGCTCGCAGGTATCGTTCCCGGCGTGGGTCGCTACGAGCAGTGCCCTTGGGGGCTGGGGTTCGAGGTGCGTGGGAACAAGGCTCCTCACTGGACCGGCACGCACAACTCGCCGCGTACCTACGGCCACTTCGGCGGATCGGGAACGATGTTCTGGATCGACCCCGACGTCGACCTCGCCGTCGTTGCGCTCGCCGACCGCGACTTCGACGAATGGGCGAGCACCGCACTCATCGCCTGGCCCGAGCTGTCCGACGCCGTGATCGCCGAGTACGCCGACCGAGCCGGAGTGCCGGTGTGAGCACGTTCGCCCACGGCGACCGGATCCGCTACGCGACCACCGGCGAGGACGGCCTGCCGCTGGTGCGCTACGGCTTCGTCGGCGGCGTCAGCAACAACGGTGGCCCGATCGTGGTCATGCTCGACGGCGAACTGGGCGGCGACGTCGTCGATCCGGCCCACGTCGAGCCCGTCCACATCTGCAACGTCACGCTCACGCTCGGCGGCTCCGACCTCCTCGACGACCCGTCGCTGCGCCAAGGCCTCGTGAACCTGTGGGCCGCCGAAGCCGAGAGCGCCGGGCTGCAGTTGGCGGCGCTGCACTGCATCGGCACCGGCGTGCGCGACTCGAGCGAGGGCTACGCCCTGGCCGAACTGTCGAGCGGCGGCGAGCAGTACGTCCTGCGCGCCACGCGCTGCATCAAGCAGTACGACGCCATCGTCGTCCACGCCGACCGGCCCAACCGCTGGGAAGTCCTGTAACGATTGGTGTCAGACACCAATCGTTACATCTCAGTACTCGACGCGGAAGGAACGTTCGGCCGCCGGGACTTCGTCGGTGACGGACAGCTTGGTCACGCTGGCTCTCGGCGGGCCCTGCCGACACCACGTCAACAGGTCCTCCACTCGCTCGCGAGGCCCCTCGGCGACGACCTCGACGGACCCGTCGGGGCGGTTGCGTACCCAGCCGGACACGCCCAGGCGCTGCGCCTCACGCCGACAGCTGTCGCGGTAGAACACACCCTGCACGCGGCCTTCGACCACCACGCGGACCCGGATCACAGCCATCGGTCCAGTCTTGCGCTCGGCCGATCGCGTGTGCCGGTCAGTTGTGGGGCATCTCGTGTGGCTCGATCGAGTCGACCACCTCAGCGTGTTCCGGGTGGTCGTGGAGGATGTGGTCCTTGACCTCGTTGTGATAGCTGAAGATCAACTCGCAATACGGGCACGTGTGCGTCGTCGGTCCGGTCATGACTCGATCATCCAACGACGTCGCACTCTCCGCCAGGGCCTTCGGTCCACGATTCATGTCGGGACGCTCGCAGATAGGTTCCGGTATGTGGCACAGGTGATCGCAGTCATGGACGTGGGTGGCACGTCGATCAAGGCCGGCTCCGTCCGATTCGACGACGGCGGCGACGACCCACGCATCGAGGTCGGCCCGGTGCTGCCGACCAACTCGAACGAGGCCGCCGACGTCGTGCTCGATTCGTTGGCGGCCGGCGCCGATGCGGCCCTCGACGTCGCCGGTGGCGACGTCACCGGTCTGGCGATCTCGATCTGCGGCCCGTTCGACATCGATGCCGGGATCTCGCGGATGCAAGGCGTCCACAAGTTCGAGGACATCTACGGCATCGACCTCCGGGCGGCGCTGCGTGCCCGTTCGACCGTGTCCAGGCTGCCGATCCGCTTCGCCCGCGACGCAGAATCTGCCGGCACCGGTGAATCTCTCGCCGGTGCCGGGGCCGGGATCGATCGCGTCTTGACGATCACCGTCGGGACGGGCCTCGGCACGTGCCTCACCGACCATGCCCACCCGGTGGAGTTCATCGACGGCTTCGGCGTCGAACACCTGGCCATGCGCTCCACGCCGTGGGACGGACGCGCCGACGACGTGCTGTCTGCGCACGGCCTCGCCG
>JBGSII010000404.1:0-4598 GCA_041742555.1 Ilumatobacteraceae bacterium | reverse complement strand
GCTCGCAGTCGCCGCGCTCGTCCAGGCCTCGATCGCTCGCGACAACGAACAGCTGGCACGAGCCAACGAGGCCACGGCCAACCAGGAGGCCGAACGCGCCGACCGCAACGCGGAGACGGCGACGGAGAACGCGAAGACCGCCGACGCTCGGCGGATCGCTGCTCAGGCGGAGCTGATCGTCGAGGAGGAGACGGATCTCGCCGCACTCCTCGCGAAGGAGAGCCTCGACCTCGAATCCACCTCGGAGGGCCAGAGCGCGTTGGCCGACGTGATGACGATCCCCGTCCGAGCCAGCACGTTGTCGCCGGCTCAGGTCAGCGAGGTCGAGAACCCGTGGACCGACTCCGGCTACGCCCAGCACCCGAGCCGTGACCTCAACGCATACGTCGACAACCCAACCGGCGGAGGTGGACGCGTCCGCCTGTACGGCGGAGTTGGCGAGGAGGTCGAGCTGGCCGACTCGGAACCCCTCCGAGCGTTGGCGTTCAGCGCGGATGGTACGACCCTGTTCACCGGCGGCTACCGGGGAGCGCTGACCGCGTGGGACAGCTCGACGGGCCAACAGCGATTCGAGTGGCAAGTGCCGTGCGCCACCGATTCGTGCGGGGCGAATCGGTGGATCACCGACATCGAGGTGTCGGCCGATGGACGTCTGGCGGTTGGGACGTTCTCCGGCATCTGGGTGTTCGACAGCGAGGGAACACCCGACTCGGCAACGGCGCTCAGTGGCCCGAAGGGCGTCACGCAGGTGCAGTTCGAGGAGTCAGGGTCGCTCCTGGCGAGCTATCGCGACGGGAGCATGCGTCGGTACGAGTTCGTGGCGCCACCGCTGGCCAGTTCCGACCACACGGCGACGGCGTTCGCGGTCGATTCGTCGAGCGACGGCGGTGTCGTGGCTTCGGCTGACCTGAAAGGGGGCGTCCGAGTGATCGACCGACGCAACGGGCGGCGCGAGCACTCGTTCCACCACGACGACACACGCGAGAGCCTGCTGCTGGCCGTCGCCGTCGACCCGACGGGTCGCTTCGTGGCGAGCGCAGCGTTGGACTCGCCGTCGGTGTCGGTGTGGGACCTCGACTCGGGGACCCAGACCGAGATCCCCCTCGCCAACGTGTTCGATCTGGCGTTCGCTCCGGACGGTTCGCTCGCGCTCGCGGTCGCCGATGGCGGGCTGTTCGGCCTCGTCCAGGCCGCCAACAACATCCTCGGAACCGGCCGGGTCGTGTGGTGGGACGCCGCGTCGAACGAGGTGGCCCCGCTCGCGGAGCTCGGGAGCCAAGTGCTCAGCGTCGATGTGAGTCCGAGTGGCGCCGAGGTGGTCGCGGGAACGACTGGCGGCGAGGTCACGCTCATCGACCGGGAGTCGGGATCGACAACCAGTCTTCCGTGGTGCGGGCCCGGCGAGAGCTGTCCCTCAGGCGGGGAGTTGCTCGACTGGATCTTCCGGCTCCGGTTCTCCGAGGACGGCGAGCGGATTGCCGCGTCTGGCAATGGAGGCGAGGTCGCCTTGTGGAACCTCGAGGACGATCGCGAGCCGCTGTTCCTGCTCGGACACGTCGGATTCGTCCACGGCTTGGCCTTCACCGCCGATGACTCGGTGCTCGTCTCGGTCGGCATGGGTGACGGTGCCGTGCGCCACTGGAGCACGACAACCGGGGCGCAGCTCGGGGTCGAACAGCCGACTGGTGCATCTCTGGGCGACGCAACCACCGGCCCGGACGGGACGATCATCGTGGCCACCGGGAACGGTTCGCTCGCGATCGTGGGACTGGCACCGGACATCGACTTGGGGACCGAGGGTGGTCGGATGACGTGGCCGGACCCCAGCACCTGGGAGACGAACGTGTGCGAGGTGGCGGGTCGGAACCTCACCGCAGACGAGTGGTCGACCTATCTGGGCGACTCTCCCCGCCGGGCCACGTGCCCGGAGTATCCATTGCCCTGATCGGTCGGCTGGACCCAGGCAATCGGCAACGCTGCTACGCCGGATCGGGCAGGCGCTCGTTGAAGTACTCGCGCTGGAACCAACCGAGCAAGATCACGAGCCACGTCGTCACGACGAAACCGGCGGCGAGCGACACGAGATCGAGCTTGCCGAACACCGGAAGGATCGCCGAGGCGAACACGGCGCCGAGGAGTGCGAGGCGGATGTCGGACCCGCAGAACGCATAGATCGCGACCGCAGCGAGCACGGCGTTGAACCCAGCCAGGCCGAGGTTGATCTGCTCGCCGGGAACGTCCCACCACTCGGCGATGCGGTCGGCGACGAATGCTGCCGAGATCGCGAGTACGGCGTGGCGCCAGTTCGAGACGAGCACGGCGACGAAGAACAGGATGCCGGCGGTCACGGTGCCGGCGAACAGCGCGGCGCCGAGCGCCGACAGTCCGGCCTCCAGCGCCTCGTAGTCGACGTTGGCGAACGGCGGGAACACCCGGAACGTGAGGCCCGCATCCTCGGCGAACTCCCAGAAGATCCAGAACAACACGATGAACGGCGCGGCGAGGATCGGGAACGAGATGAACCTGACCGCAACGACGGTGACCGCCGTGGCGAGCGCACTGAGCACGGCGGCCCAGATCCACAGCACCGCCTCGTACTCGAAGAAGTTGCCGAGTGCGAGCGCCATGAGACACGAGTTGAAACCGAACACACCCAACTCGAGGAGGAACCGATCGCCGCGCATCAGCAACGCGACGCCAGGTGCGATCACGGCGGCCATCGCCATCAGGAGCGCCTGCTCCCACGAGTAGGTCAACACGGCGATCAGGAAGATCACACCGGTGACCTCGTTGGTCTGGAAGCAGCACTGCGAGCAGCCGCGCAGCACGAGCCGCCAGTACGGCACCGAGCCCTCCGCCGCAGCGGGCAGCACCGGGCGGCCGAAGATCGTCGCCGTCGATGCAGTGGTGGACTGTTCCGCGACAGCGGTCATGCTTTGCCTCCTTCGTCCGTGGGCGCGAACGCCCGCCACCCCCCGAACCGAGTGATCTCCGAATGCCCCTCCACGAGTGCCGGCTCAGCGAGAACCCCGAGCACTTCGGTCCCGTCGTCGAGTTCGACCTTGCCGACCGACAGGCCCGGAGGCTCTCGCAGCAGCACCTCGGCGACGCCGGCGAGTGGAACTCGCCACACCTCCACGGCGATCGCGGCACCGTCGCCGCTGGTCGTGCGGATCATGCCTGGGTGGCGGCCGGCAATCGACCAAAGGCGGTAGATCGGCGCCGTCTCGGCGTCGCGCAGGAACTCGCAGCCGAGATCGGTCAAGTTGTGGTTGAGCGCGTATCCCCGCATGAGCGTGCCGTTCACGGCCAACTCGACGGTGCCCGGATCCTCGCTCATCGTCCGTCCTCGATCCACGTCCCCGTGCGCCGGGCGAGTGCGTCGCCGAGCCGCTCGGGCGACGTGATCACCCCGGCGCCGCCGACGCGTTCCTGCACGAACCCGACGAGCGCCTCGACCTTCGGTCGCATGCTGCCCTCTCCGAACTGGCCCTCCTCGGCGAGCCGAGTCGCCTCGGCCACCGTGAGCCGATCGAGCCACTGCTGATCGGGTGCTCCGAAGTTGATCGCCACCTTCTCGACCCCGGTCGGGATGGCGAGCAGATCGGCGCCGAGGCGAGCGGCCAGCAGCGCCGAGGCGAGGTCCTTGTCGATCACCGCTTCGACACCGACGAGCGAGCCATCAGCGGCGCGCATCACCGGGATGCCGCCACCGCCTCCGGCGACGACGATGGCGCCGGAGGCGGTGAGCGTCCGAATCGTCTCCAGCTCGACGATCTCGAGCGGGCGAGGAGACGACACGGTGCGACGCCAGCCGCGGCCGGCATCTTCCGTCACGGTCCAGCCGAGGTCGCGCTCGTACCTCCGCGCCGTCGCCTCGTCGAAGAAGGCGCCGACCGGTTTGATCGGATGAGCGAACGCCGGATCGGCCGGGTCGACGACCGTCTGGGTCACGACCGCGACGACGGTCCGATCGAGCGAGCGACGCGCCACCTCGTTGCCGATCGCCTTGAGGAACATGTAACCGATCGCGCCCTGGGTGTCGGCGACCGCATAGTCGACCGGCACCGGGTCGACCTCGGCGATCGCCAGCTCGGAGCGGCGCAGGATGAAACCGACCTGAGGGCCGTTGCCGTGGGTGACCACCAGTCGCCACCCCGCCTCGACGAGGTCGACGAGGTGGGGCGCGACCGCGCTGACCGTGTCGTACTGGTCGCCGATCGAATCGTGCGCCGAGTCACGGACGAGGGCATTGCCGCCGAGCGCGACGACGGCGAGCCCACTCACGGGCCGGTCCCCGATCGTGCGGCGACGAGCGCGTCGATCGCTCCGACGAAGCAGTCGATCGGTGCCGTCGTGATGCCGGCGCCGATCTGTCCGACGCCCGCCTCACGGTGGGCGATGCCGGTGTTGATGATCGGCAGGACACCGCTGTCGAGCACGAGCCGGGCGTCGACTCCCGCTGCGGTCGGGCCGAAGTTGAGCGCTGGGAGGCTGAACGCCGGGTTCGTGCCGACGGTGATCGTGCGCATCCTGCGGCTGTTCTCGGTGGCGTCGGCCGGCGTCCCTCCGACGAACTGCACGATCGCCGGTGCCGC
>JBGSII010000403.1:0-2402 GCA_041742555.1 Ilumatobacteraceae bacterium | reverse complement strand
CCCTTACCGCCTGCGTGCTCGGTGTAGCTGGTCCCTGCGACGGTCTCGCCCGGCCCGGGAAGGCGCGTCGTGGTCGCGACGAGATCGAGGTTGACGCTGCCGACGACGGCGACGTCGAACACTCAGCTCGCTCGGGCGCGGATGCCGATCGGAGCGATCAGGCGGAAGCCGGCCGCATGGCGTTCGTCCTCGGACTCGCCGCCCCAGAATCCGTACTCGTGATTGCGGCGTGCGAACTCGACGCATTCGACACGAACCGAACAACCGGCACACACTTCCTGCGCTGCGGCCTCGCGGCGCTCGCGGGCCTGCGGTCGCTCGGCGGCCGTGGGGAAGAAGAGGTGGGTCAACCCCTTGCATGCACCGTGGCGCATCCAGTCGTCGTCCGTAGCGATGCGATCGAGTTCGATGGCCGACATGTACACACACCCCCGTGCGGAAAGCCCCAACTCGAGGTCGGTCGACGTCGAGCGCTCCGCACACTAAATCGAATCAACCGCCGAGTCAATTGTATGAAGCAAGGAAATCTCCGGCCGGCGTTCAGCCCCGGATCACCGTCTCGACGCCCCGCGCGAACGTGGCGATGTCGTCGGATGTGGTGTCCCAAGCCGTCATCCATCGCACCTGATGCGAGCCGACATCCCAGTCCCAGAAGAAGCACCAGTCACGGAGGGGACCAATCGCGTCGGGGGGCAGGCGTGGGAAGAGACTGTTGACCGCCGGTGGACCGTCCAACTCGACGCCGTCGATGTGCTCGGTCAGCCGGTGGAGTTCGCCGGCCATGGCGTTGGCGTGTGCGGCCAGGTCGATCCAGAGATCGTCGTGCAGGATCGCGTTGAACTGCGCTGCGAGGAAACGCATCTTCGACGCCAGCTGCGTCACCTGCTTGCGGACGTACTTCGATCCGACGGCCGCAGCAGGGGAGAGGAAGACGACCGCCTCGGCACCGAGCAGGCCGTTCTTCGTGCCCCCGAAGCTCACCGCATCGACGCCGGCGTCGATCGTCATCGCCCGCAACGCCCCTCGGGTCCCGCCATGCGCAGCGGTGGCGTTCGCGATTCGTGCGCCATCGAGGTGGACGAGCATCCCGAGGGCGTGCGCCTGGTCGCACAGCGCAGCGATCTCCTCGGCGCTGTAGAGCGTGCCCAATTCGGTCGCCTGTGTGATCGACACCACGCCGGGCTGCGCATGGTGCTGGACGCCCTGGAGGTGGGCGAGCTCCGCGAGTTGTTCGGGGACCAGTTTCGCGCCCGGTGCCGGCAGATCGATCAGCTTGGTGGCGAGCGCCCGTTCGGGTGCTCCGGTTTCATCGACCGCGATGTGCGCCCAATCGCTGCAGACCACTGCGTGGTTCGGACCGGGCATCGATCCCAGCAACGTCGCCAGTGCGACGATGTTGGCGCCGGTCCCGTTGAAGGTGAGCCGGGTGGTGACGTCGGCGCCGAAGAGATCCCGGAAGCGTGCGGCGCACTCGCGAGTGTGCTCGTCGTCGCCGTAGGCGAGTGCGGCACCTTCGTTCGCCGACAGTACGGCCTCGAGAACAGCGGGGTGAGCGCCGGCAGCGTTGTCGCTGGCGAAGGCTCGTGTCGGTGCTGGGGGAAGCGGCATCACTTCGGCAGTCTCCCAGGCGGATGGCAGCCTCGCACATCTCCTACGACGTAGAATATCGTCATGACGTTATCTGGACGGGGAGGCGACCGCGGGGGATCGACCACCCGACACTGCCGTTGGTGCCGTCGCCTGCTTCCCGAACGCAGCGGACCCGGTCGACCGCGCGAGTTCTGCACGGGTCGGTGCCGCCAGTGGGACTGGGTGGCCAGACATCGGGCCGCCGAACTCGAGCTCAACGAGAACGAGCTGGTCATCGCCCGGTCGGAACTCGACGCCTTGCACGACGAGCTGTACGTGCTCGCGTGTGCCGTCGACGACGTCGAACGCGACCTCGCCGACGACGAGGCGCCCACCACACGTGCGCTCGCCGATGCGCTGAGCTGGCTGCTCGAAGCGGCGCGTCCGTTGCGCAACAGAGAGATCGGTCCGTCCTGACGATGCCGTGCGCCGTCCCGCTTCGTGCGACAGGTCGCCCATAATCCTCGTTATGTCACATTGTCCCGACGGGGAGATCGGACTCATCGATCGGCCAGGTCGAGCGTGCTCCCCGTTCGGCCATCTCTCCAGCTCCCTCACCAGGGATCCCGCCGGACTCCAGCTCGCCGATCGAGCCTCACCGTCGGCCATCTCGATGCGTGATTCCCCACGATGCTTGAGGCGCCGCCGGGTCGGGCCGACAACTCCAAAGTGCAGGGAGGCCCTCCATTCGCCACGACCAACCGGCGCCCGCGTCGCTTCGCGCACCTCGTCGTCCGCGGCCTGTGCGTGGCGACGGTCGCCGGCCTGACGTT
>JBGSII010000402.1:0-4762 GCA_041742555.1 Ilumatobacteraceae bacterium | reverse complement strand
ATCGCGGCCCTCGGCGCAGGTGCGGTCGGGTGGGTGTTCGGTCGGCGCGCCGCGCGTCCGCTGACGCGGCTCCAGCAGGACGCTGCAGCGATCGGTTCCTCTCTGTCGACCACACTCTCGGTCGCCGAGCACTATGGGACTCCCGAGGTCGACGAGGTCGCCGCTGCGCTCAATTCGAGTCTCTCCGATCTCGGCCGAGCAATCGATCGCCGTGAGGAGGCGCTGGCGGCAGCCCGCGATTTCGCCGCGTCGGCCACACACGAGCTGCGCACCCCCCTGCAGAGCGCGATGACGAATCTCGACGTTGCGATGGCCGGGAGCTCCTCGAGCGACGATTCACTGGGCCGCGCTCGCGTCGAGCTATCGAGGATGGCAACGTCGTTGTCCACCGTACAGGCGTTGGCGCAGGCTGATCTCGCTCGTCCGGAGTGGTTCGAGCCGATGGGACTCGAGGCGTTGGCCGATGTCGCCGACGAATTCACCAGCCGCCCGGCCGACGCGCTGATCGAGCTCGTCGTCGACCCTTCGGGGATCCCCGCGACCTGGCCGCTCTGGCCGGACGGGGTGCGGTTGGCGCTCGACAACCTCGTGCGCAACGCCCTCACTCACGGCCGGCCCACCAATGGTGGACGCTCGCATGTCATCGTCCGGGTGGCCTCGGACGCGCGCACGGATGTCCCCCTCATCGTGGTCGACGACAACGGCCCGGGCATCGCCGGGGACGATCGCGCCCGCGTGCTGGCCCCGTTCGAGCGCGGATCGACCACGACGGCTGGAAGTGGGCTCGGTCTCGCGGTGGTCGACCGCGTGGCGCGGGCGCACTCCGGTCGCGTGGTCATCGGTACGAGTCCCCTCGGCGGAACCCGCGTCGAAGTCGCGCTCGGCCCACGCCCAGCGTGAGGTCCGATCGGCCGGTGCGTCGAGACTCAGGTGGCGTTCAGTTCGATCCGACCGGCGATCGTCTCGGCGTCCCAGGTGAGATGGACCTCTCGTCCCGACGCGGTGGCCTCCTCGGTCACGCCGTCGGTTGGTCGTTCGAACGCGATCTTGCACGGCTCGACCGCGAGGGAGTCCCTGGCGATGCTGGTCGATGATCCCGTCACGATGCGGATCCCGACGCGGTCCGACCTCGCCGCCGCCCGAATTTCGAACGCGAGGTCGCCGACCCGGTGCACGTCGATCCATGCCGTCTCGGGTGGCACCATCACACCGAGTGCCACAGACTCGCCATCGGTTCGGGCGAGGTGCGCACTGAACGGGACGTACTGATCGAGCGACGCTTCGTGACGTCGCCCGCTGTCCCAGCCGACGGCGAACTCGGGGCGCAGCAGGCTCGTGGCGACCGAGGTTCCGAATCGCTGCACGTGGTGACGCTCGGAGGTCACCTCAGCGAACGAGAGGTGCGGCCTGAGCACGGGAGCGAGATGTGCGAGCACTGGCAGGAAGTACAGGTCGTGGACGTGGACGGTGTGGGCCGTGATCGGCGACGGCAACACGGTGTCAGCGGCTTCACCACACTCCGAGTAGAGCAGCCCCGACAGCGAGACATAGCTCGTGGGAGTCAACCCGTACGCTCTGATGTACGGGCCGCAGGACGTGCCGAAGCGACGGTGGTACAGCGTGGACATCCGCTCGCCGATCGCGGGGAGCATGGTCGATGCCGCGTCGGCGAAGCCGTCGGTCGGCGGGTGCATCGCCCACGATCCGATCGCCAGCAGATCGATGGCGTCGTAGGTCGGCGAGTTGTACTCGTCGAGGTCGCCGTACCGCAGCAGCCGCTCCATGGGCACCGCCAGTCGCATGTGCGCGGCTGCCCGCAGCTCGACGTCGCCCGTCGACGCTGCGACGTGGCCGAGCAGCCAGGCGTGCATCAGGTTCGGGTTGGTGTACCAACGTGGGATCCGATCGGGTGGCTCGCCGGCAACACATCGACGCAGCGCCGCGTCGATCCCGCCGATCACGTCGTCGGGGAGCACGGCGCCGTGCACGATCGAACAGAGCGCCAGCGCCACCCCGAGGAACTGACGCCAATTCGGGTCGTAGTGCACCCACTCGACAGCGTCGTCGGGAGGCTCCTGCTGCTCGGCCGACGTCGGAAACGTCCCGCTCCAAGGCTTGTCGGACAGCGGGTACTGGAGTGCCAGCACGCTGCGCAATGCCGTCACCGCGCGCTGGACGTTGCCGTCCTCGAGATCGAGGAACGCGCCGAGCGCGGTCTCGCGCACCGCGTGGAGGTTCAGCGACGAGATGTCGACGCCGGGGACGACCCCTGGCGCGTACCGGTCCATGCCGCGCTCCGCGTCCCACATTCGTTCGTGCAGCGCGCGGAGCGCGTCGATCGGCGCGTTGGCCATCGTCGCGGCCGTCAGCTCAGCCCGACGATGTTGCCGTCGGCGTCGATGTCGATGCGCTGGAGCGCTGGCGAGGTGCCGAGGCCTGGCATGGTGCTCATCGCGCCGCAGATCGGGTATACGAAGCCGGCGCCCACCGACGCTCGAACCTCACGAACGGGGAGTGTCCAACCGGTCGGCGCGCCGCGAAGTGTCGGATCCGACGAGATCGACAGATGCGTCTTGGCGATGCACACCGGGAGGTCGCCGAATCCGTTGCGTTCGAACGTGTCGATCTGGCGGGCGGCCTGTGGTGTGTAGTCGACCCCGTCCGCCCCGTAGACCCTGGTGGCCACCGTGTGGATCTTGTCGCGCAGCGACATCTCGTCCGGGTAGAGCAGTCGGAACTCGCTCGGCTCCTCCGCCGCCTCGGCAACGGCCTGTGCGAGCTCCTTCGCTCCGGCGCCGCCGTCGCTGAAGTGCGTCGACACCGCCGACCGGGCGTCGAACTCGGCAGCGATCTCCTCGATCGCGCGGATGTCGGCGGCGTGGTCTCCCGGGAAGACGTTGATCGCCACGACGGGAGTGCAGCCGTGGATCCGCATGTTCTCCAGTTGCTTGCGCAGATTGGCGCCGCCTTCGTGCACCTCGTCGGGGTTCTCGGCGAGGAGGGCCTCTGGAAGTGGGCGTCCGGCAACGATCGCGTGCTTGCCGCTGTGTGCCTTCAACCCGCGCACCGTGGCGACCAACACTGCGGCGTCGGGGGCGAGGCCCGACGTTCGACACTTGATGTTGAAGAAGCGCTCCGCGCCCATGTCGGCTCCGA
The DNA here is from genome assembly GCA_041742555.1 of Ilumatobacteraceae bacterium. Classification (GTDB taxonomy): domain Bacteria; phylum Actinomycetota; class Acidimicrobiia; order Acidimicrobiales; family Ilumatobacteraceae; genus Sva-07. The sequence continues at coordinate 1,606 of JBGSII010000402.1, read as the reverse complement.
AGCCGGCTTCGGTGACGAGGTAGTCGCCCATGTGGATGCCGATGAGATCGGCGACGATCGACGAGTTACCAGTGGCGATGTTGCCGAAGGGGCCGGCGTGGACCAGCACCGGGGTGTTCTCGAGCGTCTGCATGAGGTTCGGCTTGATCGCCTCGCGCAGAATCACTGCCATGGCGCCGGCAACTTCGACGTCTTCCGCGGTGACCGGTTCGCCCCCCTTCGTGTAGCCGACCACGATCCGACCGAGCCGGAGGCGCAGATTCTGGAGATCGGTGCACAGTGCCAGCGTCGCCATCACCTCGGATGCCGCCGTGATGTCGAAGCCGGTCTCGCGGGGCACTCCGTCGAGGCGTGAGCCGAGGCCGGACACGATGTTGCGCAACGACCGGTCGTTGACGTCGATCGATCGTCGCCAGGTGATCTGGTGCGGGTCGAGCCCGCTCGGATTGCCGTGGAAGACATGGGCGTCGACGGCTGCAGCGCACATGTTGGTCGCCGCCGTGACGGCGTGAACGTCACCGGTGAGGTGCAGGTTGAGCAACTCCATCGGGACCACCTGGCTGTACCCGCCGCCGGCGGCGCCGCCCTTGATGCCGAACGTCGGCCCCATCGACGGCTGGCGGATCGCGAGCGTGGCGTTTCTGCCGATGTGCGAGAACCCCTGGCTCAAGCCGACGGCGACGGTGGTCTTCCCCTCGCCGAGCGGGGTCGGGGTGATCGCCGAGACGACGACATACTTCGCCCGCGGTCGATCCGACATCGCGTCGACGGCGCGAAGATCGATCTTGGCGGCGCCGGTCCCGTAGGGCTCGAGCAGGTCGAGCGGGATGCCGGCGTCCGCCGCGATGTCGGTCAGCGGCCGAAGTGTTGCCCCTCGTGCGATGTCGAGGTCCGCTGGAAATGTCACGACGCCTCCATCATTCCGCTCTCGGCCTCACGCATCGGGCCACTTTCGCACAACCGGTGCAGTCGGTCCGTGCCCATCGGGGCGCTGGATCGTCGGATGCACCAAGATGGTGACGATGCCTGTCGGCCGCGTGAACGAGGGAGCGCATCGATCGTGATCGAGCGCGTCCCGCGCCACGTGCGTCTTCGGCGGATGATGATCGGCAGGGGAGCGGTGGTGCCTCTGGCGACGGCGCAGGCGCTGGCGGCCGCCGGCGACGCGTTCGTGTCCGTGAGCCTTGCCGGGTCGTTGTTCTTCAACGTCAGCCCCAACGCATCGCGCGAGCAGGTGTTGCTCTACTTGCTCATCACCATGGCGCCACTCGCCGTGTTGTCGCCGCTCGTCGGCCCGGCCGTCGATCGCTTCCGAAGCTCGCAGCGATTCGTCGCTGCCGGGTTCTTCGTGTCGCGCGGTGTGTTCTGCCTCATCCTGGCCGTGACGTTGCTCCAGGTGACGTTCTACCCCGTCGTGCTGCTGCTGCTGATCGCCAGCAAGGCATCCGGCATCGTGAAACAGACGTTGGTGCAGACCCTCGTCGACGACCCCGAGGAACTCGTCGCGACAAATGCGCGGCTCGCTCGATTTGCCAGCGTCACCGCTGCGCTCGGCGTCGGCGCCGCCAGCGCCGTGTTCGCCACGGCTGGCGCCGAGTGGTCGCTG
>JBGSII010000401.1:0-3979 GCA_041742555.1 Ilumatobacteraceae bacterium | reverse complement strand
GCCGGCTCGGCCGGCGATGTCCGATGGTGCCCGCCGCAGCCGCTTCGCGCCGAACGGACTGACCGGCGACTGTTCGTACGGGGTCGGATCGATGGACGGCGGCCCCTCTTTGGCTGCCTCGCGAAGCGTCGCCACGAGTTCGGCACCGGTCGCCGGTCGCTGCGCCGGATTACGAGCGAGGAGCTGATGGATGGCCACCACCAACTTGGTCGGCAGGGTCGCCCGGAGTCGAGTGAGGTCGGTGGGGTCGCGTTGGAGTCTGGCGAGTGCGGTGTCGGCGTCGGTCTCGCCGAGGAACGGGACTCGTCCGGCGAGGCACTCGTACAGTACGAGGCCGAGCGAGTAGAGGTCTGCTCGACCGTCGAGCTTCTTGCCCCGCACCTGTTCGGGCGACAGGTACTTGGCGGTGCCCATCATGATGTTGTCGCTGGTGAGGTCGGCCTCGGCCGACTGCAGTCCCTTGGCGATGCCGAAGTCGGTCAGCAGCACGCGCCCATCGGAGGTCATCATGATGTTGCCGGGCTTCACGTCGCGGTGGACGAAGCCGGCAGCATGAGCATGATCGAGGGCGGCGGCAACGCACGTCCCGATGTGGCAGGTCAGTTCGGGGCTCAATCGTTTCTGGGTGTCCAGGACCTGGCGAAGGCTCTTGCCCTCGACCAGTTGCATCACGACGGCTTGGCGGCCGTCCTGCTCGAACACGTCGTGGACCGCGACGATGTTCGGATGATTGAGGCTGGCTGCCGCGATGGCTTCGCGCCGGAACCGCTCGGCGACCACGGCGTCGGTGGCGAGCGACGGCTTGAGCCACTTGACGGCCACCTTGCGATCGAGCGTGAGGTCGACTGCCAGCCAGACCTCGGCCATGCCACCTTGCGCGAGCATGCGTTGGAGTTCGTACCGCTGCGCGATGACGGTGTGGGTTGGAGGCGGAGCCGCAGCGGACATGACTAAAGGAGAACGCTAGCTGTGGAGCTCGACGCCACGCCGTCAATTCGACGTCGGATCGAAGCGTGAGGTGTCAGGTCGTCGTGATCTGGAACGCCACACCGATCGTGCCGCGTCCGCCGTGTGTGCCGATCACGGGTCCGATCTCGCCGATCACGATGTCGTCGGCGTAGTACGGCGCGAGCATCTCGACGAAGAGGTCCACGTCGCTGCAGTCGGCGTGGAGCACGGCCAGGTTCTCGATGTTGCCGTGGAAACCCTCGACCGTGGCGACCAGGTGGGCGAGCGCCTTCGATCGAGTGCGTTGCTTTCCGGCCTGCTCGACGACCCCTCCGGTCACTTCGATGATCGGCTTGATCGACAGCGCAGTCGCCAGCAGGGCCTTGGCGTTGCCGATGCGCCCGCCCTTCTTCAGGTTGTCGAGGGTGTCGAGCGCCCCGTACACCCTCGTTCGTTCGACCAGGTCACCGGCGAGCGCCTCGATCTCGTCGATCCCGGCGCCGTCACGAGCAGCGCGTGCGCAGGCCAAGGCGATCGTGCCCAGGCCCATCGAGATCGTTCGACTGTCGATCACTCGTACGTCGAGATCCACGGTCGGGTCGCTCTCGAGCGAGTTGGCGGCGAGTTGGGCCGATTGCATCGTGGCCGACAGCGCAGACGACAACGAGACGACGATGACGCCGGTCGCGCCGCTCGCCGCTGCCGCTCGGTAGGCCTGCTCGAATTGGCCCGGTGCGGGTGCCGCGGTCTCGGGCAGGGTGTCGGAGCTGACACAACGTGTCCAGAACTCGGCCGTCGAGAGCTCCTCGCGATCGATGAACTCCTCGTCACCGAAGCGAATCGTGAGCGGGACGATGCGAATGCCGAACTCGTCGGCGATGGCGGCGGGAAGATCACACGAGCTGTCCGTGACCACGTGGACGGTCGGCATCGGGTCGGCGGGCTGGGTCATCGAGTCAGTCACAGGGCATCCGATTGTAGGTTGCCGGTGCTGGGGTGGCGCTCGCGGCCGCCGTTGGCAAGGGCGTCGCGGCGGCGATTGCGCCAATGGGTGAACCACCAGGTGACCAACACGAGCACGAGACCGCCGGTCAGCACCTGGCCGAGCCCGGTCAGCGCCGTGACTCGAGCCGTCAGCGTCACCGGTTCACCGAGCGACTCGCCAGCCGGGGTCGACACGGTCAGGTTGATCGACGAGGTTCCATTCGCTTCCGCGTCGACCGGGATGATCACGCTGGTCTCGTCGCGCGGCCGCAGCGTCACGCGTTGATCACCCTCGGGAAACCTGATCTTCGACGCATCGAGACCGACGACGACGTCGAGTGGTTCGTCGATCGTGTTGCGAATGCGAACTTCGATCTCACCGCGGCGCCCCGTGAGCGTGAACGCGAACGGCTCGGGCAGCTCGATCGCCTGCTTCAGCTCGTCGGCTTCGGCGAGCAATGCAGCAGTGGCCGCCTCGACATCTGCATCGGAGTACCCCGTGGAGATCAGGCTGTCGAGTTGGGCGGACCACTCGGCGGGGCGTGGATCGTCGGGCGACAGCATCGATGCCGCACTCGTCAGTTCGTTCGCAGTGGCCTCGATGCGCTCGATGCGTGCCGCGAGCGGTGGACCTGCGACGGCGGGGAGTTGCACGGTGACCGGCTCTGCGCCGTCGAGGGCCACGTCGGTGACGCCGGTGAGCGCCGAGGCCGGCGTGAAGCGGACCGACGGCGTGGTCCCGACGAGGTCGCCAAGCCCCTCGAGCAGGCGGGAATCCGGGCTCGTGAAGTCGGGCGTGGTGAGCACTCTGCTGCGACGCGGTGGGGCGACTCGGCCCTCGCTCGCGAGTGCGGCATCGGCATTCGCCGCAGTCTGTTCGACCAGCATCTCCCCGAGCGTCTCGACGCCCCACTCGGCCGACGTCGACGTGCGCAGGATCCGGTCGGCGGCGGCGGGGGTGAGTTCCTCGGCCAGCGGATCGACCACGAGAAACGGCAAGGTGCCACCGTCGGGGAGTTCGGCGCTGACGAATCGATCGGTCGGCGGTGGATCCTCGCTGATCGTGTCGGCGTACAGCTCCGCGCCGATGACCACGAAGCGGGTGCCCAGATCACGGAGGTGCTGTGCGCCGCCGGCGCTCAGCGCGTCGGTGGTCACCCACACCTCGCGACGTGATGGCGTCGTCGGTACCGCTTCGGTGAGGACGTCTTCTCCCGCGCGTACCAGCCTCGTGTAGGCGTCAGCTCGTCCGGCAGCGACGGCCGACGAGACGTCGAGCGGCAACAGCGGCAGCGCGACGAACTCGTCGTCGGCGAGCGAATCGGCGAGTCGGTTCGATCCGGCCGGTGTCGCGGCTGCTTGCGAGACCAGGACCGGAGGGACCTCGAGGGTCACCGGCGCGTCGAGTCGTGCGGCGAGGTCGATCGACTCCTCGAGTTGCGAGCGAGACCGGTCGATCGTCGCCTCGTCCGCTCCCGGTGGCGCGGCGGGCGTCACGGTGACGATCGACAGATCGATGGGTGGAGCGACCTCGAACTCGGTGTCACCGACGCCGCCGAGGCGTTCGATCAACGTGCCCGCTGTCGCGACGACGTTTCGATCGGATGGATCGCCGACGAGGAGCTGCACCCGCACCGGGTAGATGCCCGGGCGGTCCATCTTCAGACGGGTCTCGACGCTGTCGACGACGTCGGTTCCGATGTCGAGCGTGACGTCGACCGTACCGTCGTCGTCGAGCGAGAGCAGGGGTCGAGCGTCGAGCGCGACGCCGTCCACCGCGTCGTCGCCGGTGAGATCGCGGAACGCGTCGGGGTCGACATCGCGTCCGACCAGGTCGTCCACGTCGTCGGCGTCGGTGAGGGGGAGGTAGTTGGTGACCTCGAATGTCAACGCAACGGGTTCGGGCGCGGGTGGGACGACGGGCTCGGTGCCGGGTACGGCGTTGGGGTCGATCGGCTCGGCGACGGGCGGCGGGATCAACTGCAGCGGATCACCCTCGAGGCCGGTCAGGCGGTATCGGAGCCGGACGTCGCCGTTGGGATCGGTC
>JBGSII010000400.1:0-7266 GCA_041742555.1 Ilumatobacteraceae bacterium | reverse complement strand
CGGCGCCGCCGACGGGATGCGCAACGTCCTCGCCCGAGCCCGCGACGCCAGCGATGCGTCCGACACATCGCACCCGTAACCCGAGACGACGGCAGACCACCGCCCCGACCGTCCCCCCAACCACGTTTGCGCGCAACTCCGGATGGGACGGGTCATCCGAATCTGCGCGCAAACGTGGTTGCGGGCAAACGTGGTTGACGGCTCAGTTCGGCTCGGGGTGGGGATTCGCCGGGCAGTACGGTCGAGTCGAACGCTGGACGACAGAGGGGGGCCGACGTGCTCGATTACGTGATCAAGGGTGGAACGATCGTCGATGGGACGGGAGCGGCGCCGACGACGGGCGACGTCGGCGTCCGCAACGGCCAGATCGTGGCGGTCGGTGGTGTCATCACCGAGTCGGCCACCGAGACCATCGACGCCGACGGCGCGATCGTCACGCCGGGCTGGGTCGACGTCCACACTCACTACGACGGCCAGATCAGCTGGGACGACGTGATGGACCCCTCGGCCGGCAACGGCGCGACGACGATCGTGATGGGCAACTGCGGCGTCGGCTTTGCGCCGGTCCGTCCGGGCGGCGAGCAGACGCTGATCGAGCTGATGGAGGGCGTCGAGGACATCCCCGGCACCGCGCTGTACGAGGGCATGGAGTGGGGCCAGTGGGAGTCATTCCCCGACTACATGGACTACATCGCCAGTCGGCGGTACTCGCTCGACATCGGCGCGCAGGTCGCGCACGGCGCAGTCCGCTATTACGTGATGGGTGAACGAGGCGCAGCCAACGAGGACGCCACCGCGGACGACATCGCCCAGATGGCGTCACTGGTCGGCGAGGCGGTCGAGGCCGGCGCTGTCGGTTTCAGCACCTCGAGGACGATCGGTCACCGCTCGCTGCACGGCGCCCCGGTGCCCGGCACGTTCGCTCCGGTCGACGAGCTCGTCGCGATCGCTGAGGCGATGGGCCGCGCCGGCAAGGGCGTGTTCGAGATGATTCCGGCCGGCACGGTCGGCAAGCTCGAAGGGCTCGGCGGCGAACGATTCACGCCGCAGGAAGAGTTCGCGCTCATGCGAGCCGTCGCGCAGCAGGGCGGCCGACCGGTGACGTTCACGCTCGTGCAGTCACCCGACTACGACCAGGACCTGTGGCGCGAGATCCTCGACCTGACCGCCGAAGCGAACGCGGCTGGCGCCTCGATGCACCCGCAGGTGTCATCGCGCCCGATCGGGTTCGTCACCGGTCTGGCGAGCTACCACGCCTTCCAACGCCGTCCGACCTACATGGCGATCGCTCATCTGCCCGTCGCCGAGCGGGCACGCGAGATGGCCAAGCCCGAGGTCAAGGCCGCGATCCTCTCCGAGACCGACGTTCCCGTCGCGGAAGTCGGCTCGATGGCCAACCTCTACTCCCTGTTCCAGATGGCGGCGCCGATGATGTACCCCCTCGCCGATCCGGTCGACTACGAGCCGACCCTGGACCAGACGCTCGGCGCTCGCATGGCAGCGACCGGACGCGAACCGTTCGACGTGATGTACGACTTCCTGCTCGAGAACGACGGCCAGTCGATGGCAGCGCTGATGGGAGCCAAGGACATCGCCGAGAGCCAGGAGGTGCTGCGCGAGATGCTGTTGAACCCGCACACCGTCACCGGGCTCAGCGACGCCGGCGCTCACGTCACCCTGATCTGCGACGCCACCATGCCGACCACGCAGCTGACGTACTGGGTGCGCGACCGTCAGCGTGGCGAGCGGCTGCCGCTCGAGTTCGTCGTCGCCAAGCAGACCGCCGGCAACGCTCGACTCTACGGGCTGCGCGACCGCGGCACCCTGGCTCCGGGCCTGCGCGCCGACATCAACGTCATCGATCTCGACAACCTCACCGTCGCTCCGCCAAAGGCCCATCACGACCTGCCCGCTGGAGGCACCCGGCTGATCCAGCCGGTCCAGGGCTATCTCGCCACGATGGTCAACGGCGAGGTCACACGCCGCCACGACGCTGACACGGGAGCCCGCCCGGGAACCCTGGTGCGCAGCGCCTGACCCGGCTCGCCCGAAGGTCTCGGACGGCGACGCGGTGTCAGCTCGCTGCGCCGCGGCTCGTGAACACGAAGCACCTGCGGCCCAGATGGTCGCCGTAGAACCAGGCGATGCCGGCGACGCACGCACCGGTCACCGCCGAGCCGATCGCCGGCACCCACAGACCGGTCGTCGCGAGCCGCACCGACCAGATCGCCTGGTGGACGACGAAGAAGCCCTCGGCGACGACATAGGGCCAGTGGACCTTGACGGCGTCGCTTCGTTTCGGTCGCGGTGAGGGTGAGGCCCCGCTGCTCGCCGTGACGGTGGCCGCCTTCGGTGTCCGCTCGAACTCCGAGTTGAGCGGCCCGAACGTGCCTTCGACGACTGCCATGAACTGGTGGGCGAGCATGCCGGTGTTGATCACTGCGTACGGCACGATGCGAGCGACCCGGCCCAGACCAGTGCGCCACGTCAGCGCGTCCGCATAGGTGTGTCGGGTCTCGACCGTTGCGATCACCCCGACGAGCATCAACCACACCGACATCGGCGCGAGGTACACCGCAACACCGACACCTGTGTCGAGTGCGCCGAGCCACGTTCCCGTCATGATCAGCGAGGGGAGCAGCATGATCCAGAGCGCCCACAGCGGCCACTGCCACGGGATACACATGTGGTACAGCAGGTGCGTCCGGCGCAGCGAAGTGGTCGGATACCGGCGGGCGAGGTGCACGAGGTGCAGGCGCTGCAGTTGCATCCATCCCGACGTCCATCGACGCTGCTGCGCCTTGTAGGCGGTGAACGTCGCAGGGAGTTCGGCCGGCGCGACCACGTCGTTGACGAACGCGGTCCGGTAGCCCGCGAAGAGGTGGCGGAAGCTGAGCTCGCAGTCCTCGACGAGACTGTCGGCCCGCCAGCCCCCCGCTCGTTCGATCGCATCGGCACGCCACACCCCCGCCGTGCCCGTGAAGTTGACGAACTCCCACTGCGCCGACCGCCACGACATCTGGATGCTGTGATGGTCGTCGACCCACAGCGATTGGGCCTGGGTGAGTGCCGACTCGTCGTGGTTGAGATGTCCCCACTGCGCCTGGACCAGAGCGAGGTCGTCGACGAGATGCCCCTCGAGGTCGTAGAAGTGTGGCAGTGCACGTTCGAGGTGATCGGGCCGGGGCACGAAATCGGCGTCCAGGATCAAGATGAAGTCGGCGGCCGTCAGATGTCGGCCGACCTCGAGAGCGCCAGCCTTGTAGCCGGTGCGGTCGCTCCGACGCACCACCGCACACTGCACACCGCGTTGCCGCATCCGCGCGCACGTCGCGTCGACGATGGCCCGGGCGTCGGGATCGGTGGAGTCGTCGAGGACCTGGACCTCGAATCGATCACGCGGCCACCGCAGCGCACACGCCGCCTCGATCGCTCGCCGTGCGACGGAGATCTCGTTGAACATGGGCAGTTGCACACACACCACTGGGGCGAGCGCGGGCAGGCGACCGGGTCGGCGTGGTCGACGGCCGCGCACGAAGTAGCCGAGCCGTTCGATCAGCCCCCCGGCAACGAACGCGATGATCACGAGGAAGGGCAGGTGCGTCGCCGCAACCAGCGCCCACCAACCAGCCGAGCCAGGGGAGGCCGCTTCGACCCTGCCCGTCGCGACGAACACGGCAAGGCCGACACCAGCGAGCGCTGCAACGAACACAGCGGGCATCCACCACGGCCTGCGGCGTGCGACCGGTTCGGCCGGCGGTTTCGACGGTTGTCGCGCCTGCATCTCGTGAGCCGGGACCGCGGTGGCGAGTCCTGTCGGTCGTGCAGGCGGCCGAGGAACGGGACGGGGGGAGGTGTGCTCGCCGATCTGGTGCATCGCTGTCTTCTCTCGTGGTCGGGGGGAACCTCGAGGATGCGCGCTGCGCGTGAGACAGCGATGAGCGCTCGATGAGATCTGTCTCAGAATGAGCGACGCTCGTCACAGCGGTGCGCCCCGAACTGCGCACGAACGGGGTCGGGATGCATACGGTGAGGCGATGGAGTACACCAAGCTCGGCAACACCGGCCTCGACGTCTCACGGATCTGCCTCGGGTGCATGAGCTTCGGCGCATCCGATCAGGGCACACATGCCTGGTCGCTCGACGAGGAGACGTCACGAACGTTCATCCGCCAGGCCCTCGACGCCGGCATCAACTTCTTCGACACCGCGAACGTGTACTCGATGGGCACGAGCGAGGAGTACGTGGGACGGGCGCTCGCCGACATGGCAAACCGTGACGAGATCGTGCTGGCCACCAAAGTCCACGGGCCGATGCGCCGGGGCCAGAACGCGCTCGGCCTGTCGCGCAAGGCGATCATGGCCGAGATCGACCACAGCCTGCGACGGCTCGGCACGGACTATGTCGACCTCTACCAGATCCATCGGTACGACGCGACCACACCCGTCGAAGAGACGATGGAGGCGCTGCACGACGTCGTCAGGTCCGGCAAAGCCCGCTACATCGGTGCGTCGTCGATGTGGGCGTGGCAGTTCTCCAAAGCCCAGTACACCGCCGAGGCGAACGGGTGGACCAAGTTCGTCAGCATGCAGAACCACTACAACCTCATCCAGCGCGAGGAGGAACGCGAGATGATGCCGCTCTGTGTCGATCAGGGCGTCGGCGTCATTCCGTGGAGCCCGCTGGCGCGTGGGCGCCTGACGCGCGATTGGGACGAGTCGACCGCACGCTCCGAGACGGACGAGTTCGGCAAGCTGCTGTACTTCCCCGACGACAAGGCGATCGTCGATCGGGTTGCGGAGATCGCCGCCGCGCGTGGCGTGTCGCGGGCGCAGATCGCCTTGGCATGGATACTCGCCAAGACGTTCGTCACCTCGCCGATCGTCGGCGCGACGAAACCGCATCACATCGACGACGCGGTCGCAGCGGTGGGGTTGGCCCTGAGCCCGGAGGAGATCGCCCTGCTCGAGGAGCCCTACACGCCCCACCCGGTCGTCGGATTCCGCTGACGAGCACCCGCTCTCCTCGTTCGCGCGACACTCTCGGTGGGCCGGGACACCGGAACGCGACGGAACGAGGAGAGGGAACATCGATCATGGACATCGACATCGCATACAGCCCGGCGTACGCCATGGCGAGGGTTCGCCTCGAGCAGGGAGAGTCGGCCAAGGGGGAGGCGGGAGCGATGATGGCCATGACCCCGGCGGTCGACATCGCGACCAGCACCCAAGGCGGCATCATGAAGGGGTTGAAGCGCTCCGTTCTGGGCGGCGAGTCGTTCTTCATGAACACGTTCACGGCGACCGGTCCGGGGGCCGAGGTCATCTTCGCCCCGGCCCTGCCCGGCGACGTCATCCACTGGCAACTCGACGGCCGGACCGTCTACCTCCAGTCCGGTTCGTACCTCGCATCCTCGATGGGCATCGAGGTCGACTCGAAGTGGGGTGGTGCGAAGACCTTCTTCAGCAAGGAGGGCCTCTTCATGCTGAAGTGCACCGGCACTGGTGACCTCCTCGTGTCGAGCTACGGCGCGATCATGAACGTCGACCTGGCGCCCGGGCAGACCTACATCGTCGACACCGGTCACATGGTGGGCTGGGAAGAGGGCGTGACCTATGAGGTGCAGAAGGTCGGGAACTGGAAGTCGACGCTGCTGGGCGGCGAGGGCTTCATCGTCCGGCTGACCGGACCGGGCCGGGTGTACGCACAGACCCGCAGCCCGGAGAGCTTCATCGCCTGGCTCACCCCGAAGCTGCCAACACAGCGCTCCTGACGTCGAGTTCCACCACGACGTCCACACCGCGTTTGTGTGCGGATTCGGATGGGACGGGTCATCTGAATCTGCGCGCAAACGTCGAGGGGGGTCAGTGGACGACCGTTCCGAGTGTGCCGCAACAGCCCATGCGACGGACGTCGGGGTGCAGCGATCGAGAACGCACGGTCGACTCGCCGAGACGCGCTGCGGCGCCGGATCGATCGGGGGTCCACAATTCCTCCACCTGCGCGCGGGATCGTTCGAGGTCGACCGCCGGGTCACCAGCGAGCAGCTCGAGCCAACCTTCGGGCCGATCGCCGAGCAGCTCGACGGCACGCCGATAGAGCGGCTCGAGTGCCGACGGACCGCGGTCGGCGACGACGGTTCGCCAGTGATGGAACCCGCGCACGGCCGCATCGCGTCGCTGCATCGCCGCGGCCGGATCGTGGTCGGTGGTCCGACCGTCGGCGGGCAGATCGGCCACCGACCGGTAGGTGTCCTCATCGGTGAGCAACTCCGGTTCGAACGCGAGGATCATGTCGCCGGCCTCGGGAAGTCCTGCGTTCGACATCAGGACGTAGAGCTCGAGCTGTCCATCGAGGTTGACGAGACGGTGAACGGTGCCGGGCGAGAACCAGGCGATCGTGCCGGCGACGAGCGGGGTCTCCGCGTCGCCCTCACCCGACAGCGTCTGCACCAATCCCTCCCCCGCGATGACCAGGTACGCCTCGGTACACACCGTGTGCAGGTGCGGCGAGCCGCCGGCCAGGCCGTCAGGACCCACCGTGTCGTACACCCGGACGTGGCTCACCGACGTTCCGCCAGGCAGCGGAATCCCGAACCTCTCCCCCGGCGTCGGCGCAAACTCAGCGTTTGCGCTCAGATTCGGATGGGATGGGTCATCGAAATCCGTACGCAAACGGGTCATGAGGTGGCCTCGCCCTCGGGGAGCCAGGACGTGCGGGCGGGATGATCGGCTGCCAACGGGAGCGTCTCCACCGAGCCGGCTCGCGCCGAGTGGTACCAGGCCGTGACGAGTTCGAGCGAAGCTCGGGCGTCATCGAGCGTGACGGGAAGCTCCGTCCCCTCGGCGAGCGCATCGACGAAGCCCTGGAACTGGCCGAGGTACTGCGGTTCGGTCGGACGCAGGTCGGCCCAGACCAGCTCAGCCTCCTCGGCGAACGCGGAGCGCCGGAACTCGAAGTTCCACGGCCCGGCGGCGGGGTCGTAGGCCTCGGACGACGAGGTGATCGTGACGTTGTCGAAGTGCCACACGAGCTGCGACGATTCACTCGCCGCGCCGAGCGTCACGTTCATCGTGACAAGACCGCCGTCGGCGGTGCGGCCGATCGCTGCCGCACAGTCCTCGGTTTCCACATCGTTGACGCGTGTGGCTGTCATCGCCCGGAGCTCGACGAGCGGGCCGGCGATCCAGGTGAGCAGGTCGTGGTTGTGAATCGCATGGCTCAGCACGCACCCGCCGCGCTCGCCCGCCCAGGTGCCGCGCCACG
>JBGSII010000399.1:0-1739 GCA_041742555.1 Ilumatobacteraceae bacterium | reverse complement strand
CCTGCGCGTCGCCGTCGACGAACTCGCCGACGCCGACCGGTCCCGACTCTTCGCCGTCGTTGCAACCTCCGGCACGACGAATGTCGGGGTGATCGACGACCTCTCGGGCGCCGCCGACGTCGCGGCGTCGCTCGACACCTGGCTCCACATCGACGGCGCATACGGTGGGGCGGCCCTGGCCGCGCCGAGCGTCCGCGATCGTTTCGTCGGCATCGAACGGGCCGACAGCTTCATCGTCGATCCGCACAAGTGGCTCTTCGCTCCGTTCGATTCGTGCGCTCTGTTGTACCGGGACCCAGCGGTCGCCCGTGCGGCCCACACCCAACACGCCGAGTACCTCGACGTGCTCCATGCCGACGAGGTGGCCGACGAGCCGTGGAACGCCAGCGACTACGCACACCACTTGTCGCGCCGAGCGCGCGGCCTGCCGCTGTGGTTCAGTCTCGCCACTCACGGCACCGACGCGTACGCCGAGGCGGTCGAGACCACCCTGGCGACGGCTCGGGCCGCCGCCCGGCTCGTCGACGAGTGCGACGCCACCGAGCTCCTGATGGAGCCCGAGCTGTCGATCGTGCTGTTCCGCCGAATCGGTTGGACGCCCGAGCGCTATCAGGCCTGGAGCGATGCCGAGCTCGCGTCCGGGCGATCCTTCGTCGTGCCGACGACCTGGCAGGGTGAGGTCGTGCTCCGGTTCTGCATCGTCAACCCACGCACCACCGAGGACGACATCAGCGCGATCCTCGCCACGCTCGCCGAGGAGCCGACATGACCACCAGCCCGCCTCCGCTCGCGGACCTCGTCGTGACGAATGCACGATGCGTCGCAACGGTCGACGCCGAACGGCGTGAGATCGCCAGCGGCTGGGTCGCGATCACCGGTGGCGTGATCAGCGACATCGGCGCCGGGACGCCACCCCCGGGCGCGAGTGTCCTGGACGCCACCGATTGCCTCATCACCCCCGGGCTCGTCAACGCTCATCACCACCTCTTTCAGAACCTCACCCGTGCGTTCCCGCCGATGACCGACAAACCGCTGTTCGGTTGGCTGCAGTCGCTCTATCCCCTCTGGCGCGGACTCGATACCGAGTCGGTGCACGTCTCGGCCTGGGTCGGTCTCGCGGAACTGGCGCTCGCCGGATGCACCACCTCCACCGACCACCTGTATCTGCACCCCCGCGGTGCGGGCGATCTGCTGACTGCCGAGATCGACGCCGCCCGCGACCTTGGTATCCGGTTCCACCCGACTCGCGGCTCGATGTCGTTGTCCGAGAAGGACGGTGGGCTCCCGCCTGACGATGTCGTCGCAGACGACGACGAGATCCTCGCCGCCTGTGAGGAGGCCGTCGAACGCCACCACGACCGGTCGTTCGGCGCGATGACCCGGATCGCGCTCGCCCCGTGTTCGCCGTTCAGCGTCACCGAGGATCTCATGGTGCGGACCGCCGAGCTCGCGGAACGTCTCGATGTCCGACTGCACACGCACTTCGCGGAGAACGCCGAGGACGACGAGTTCAGCCTGGCGACGTTCGGCTGTCGCCCGATGGAGTATCTGGAGCGAACCGGCTGGTGCACCGATCGCACCTGGGTGGCTCACTGCGTGATGCCCGACCACGAGGAGATCCAGCGTCTCGGTGCCGCCGGCGTCGGGGCTGCACACTGCCCGTCGAGCAACATGATCCTGGCATCGGGCATCGCCCCGGTGGTCGAGCTCCGTGCGGCGGGCGTGCACGTCGGGCTTGG
>JBGSII010000398.1:0-2359 GCA_041742555.1 Ilumatobacteraceae bacterium | reverse complement strand
GACGCCGCACCTGAGGCCGGATCGCCGCCGGGCACGTCGCCACAGTCGCATTGATCGCTCCGACCGGTTGGTCGCCGGCGGTCAGTACGTCGCGAAGGTTCTCGATCCATGACGCCAGCGCATCGATGCGCTGCAGGTCGGTGACGGTTCGGCTTGCGCGCCGCTGCCACGAGCCGATCGCGGCCCAGCATCCGACGGCCACGATCACTGCGGCCACGAGCCATCCTGATGCCGCGATCACGACGACTGCTGCACCACCAGCACCGGCGATGCGCGCAGGCCGGCCTGGTTGTGCGGACGACTTCGGGCGAGGAGTGGGATCGTCGTTCGTGACGACCAGCAGCACGGCGAGCACGCCGGCGAGCGTGGCGGTCACGAGGACGGCGACCTCCAGGCTCATCGTCCACCTCCGTCGACCGCGAACAGCTCGGTCGCATAGCCGGCCGAGCGGAGACGCTTCAGGTGTCGATGCGACAGCGGTGCAACCTGCACGAGATCGTCCCGGTCGTTCATGGCCCATACCTCGGTGCTCGAGACTCCGCCCGCCTCGCCGCGACCGCCCACCTCGATGATCGACGTCACCCGCCGAACAGCGCGCTGGTCCTCGATTGCGTTGCGGACGAGGTCGACGTGCACGACGAAATCGACCGTCTGCGCGATCAGGCTGTAGATCGCGAACTCGGGTAGGTTCGTGTTGGATTTCGACACGTAGTAGGCGAGGCGTTGCAGGACGATGTCGGCGGTGTGGGCATGGATGGTCGCCAACGATCCGCGTTTGCACATCGATGCCACGTCGAGCATGTCGAGCGCCTCGTCCTCGACGAGCTCACCGACGACCACACGGTCGGGGTTGAGCCGACGGGTCAGCTCGACCAGTTGACGGGTGGTGATCTCGCCTTCGCCCTCGGCGTTGGCCTGGCGGGTGTACAGCGCGGGAGCATCGGGGTGACGCGGGTCGTCTTCGAGGCGCAACTCGAGCAGGTTCTTCTCGACGGTGATGATGCGTTCGAGCGGCGACACCTCGCCGAGCAACTCGGTCAAGAGGGTCGTCTTGCCGGCTCCCGGTGGACCGGAGACGAGAATCGTGAATCCGCAACGCACCAGCGCTCGCAACCGTTCGACGAGTTGCTGCGGGAACATCCCCAGTTCGGCGAGCCCATCGAGGCCGACCTGGCGAACCACGAACCGGCGGATCGCCAGTCGGGGGTGCGTCGAGACCCCGTGCTCGCCGCTGCCGCCCAGCACCATCACGATCCGGGCGCCGTCACGCGACTGCAGGGTGAGCATCGGCGACGAGGTGTCGAGTCGACCTTCGCCGGTTCCCGTCGTCCTCAGCGCCAACCGCTTCTGGAACGACGTCAACTCTGCCTCCGATGCCCACAGCCGGCCGACGTCGACCTTTCGACCATCGGTGTAGGTCACCCACGTCGAGTCAGAGCTGTTGACGTCGATCTCTTCGACCATCGGGTCGGTCACGTACGGATCGAGGGGACCGGCCCCGGTGAGCTCGGCCACGACGCGGGAGCGGACGTGATGTTCCTCGTGTTGGGTGAGCGGACGGGCTGCACGTCGGAGCCGGGCCTCGTTGAGCGACGTCACCGCGTCGCTGATCCACGCGCCCACGAGCAGTTTCTGACGCCGTTCGTCGGTCGCGAGCGCGGGAGCGGTGGCTCCCGATGCACTCCGGGTCGAGTCGTCGTGTTCGATCGCGTCGATCAGGCGGTCTGCGACCTCGTCCGTCACGAGCGCGATCGCCTGGTCGAGGTCCTCGCCTGCGTCGATGTGCGACGTCATGCGAACGCATCCTCGGACTCGGCAGCGAGGACGGACAGCGTGCCCGCCAACCTCGAGGCATCTCGCATCAGAGGAAGCCTGCGGAGCCGCTTCGCCGAGACGCCGACGCGCCCCGCGATCGTGGCGGCTGCCAACGGGTCGTCCGCGATCGCCGTTGTGTGGTGAACGGCCCCGGGCACCGCCCGCTCGACGAACGCTCCGATCTCCTGCGGATCGAACGGGGATCTCCCGATCACCGCGAGGACCAGCGCGGCGTCGATGTGGGCGAGCGCTTCCACGGTCTCGACGAGCCGGTCGATCCGTACCGAGCTGGCTGCCGCGGATGCGGTCGTTTGGCGGTGCACGACGACCACCGCGGCGGCTGAACGCACGACGGGTGACCGCAGGTGGTCTGTCCGGCGCCCGCCCGCATCGGCCAACACGACGTCGGGCGAGGAGGCGAGTGCCGGGATGACGATTGTGGAGGCTTCCTCGATCGCCCGGTGGGCGGCCGTGGAACGGATGGCGTTCGGGACGAAGCGCAGCCCCGACTCGCTCCGACGCGCCAGCGCTGCGACGACGTCGT
>JBGSII010000397.1:0-2425 GCA_041742555.1 Ilumatobacteraceae bacterium | reverse complement strand
CTCGCCGAGCTGCTGCGGATCCCCGACGGCGCCAGCCTGCCCGAGCTGGCCGCGATCGAACGGATCGATCCGGAGCTCCCGCGGTCGCGCATGCTGGCCGCCGTCGTCCGCGACGCGTTGGCCAACCTGCGCATCGAGTGGGACTGATTCGCCGACCCCCACGGGATGCACTCCACGCAGCGTGAACACACGCCTACACTCAGCGCATGGTGTCCACTGCCGCCCAAGTCGCCGACGCGCTGCTGACCAATGTGGACCGCGTCGTGCGGGGCAAGCGCGACGAGATCCGTCTGGCGTTGTGCTGTCTGTTGACGGAGGGCCACCTGCTGCTCGACGACGTGCCGGGCACCGGCAAGACCAGCCTTGCAAAGGCGATCGCGAACTCGATCGCTGGCACCTGGAAGCGCGTCCAGTTCACCCCCGACCTGCTTCCGACCGACATCACGGGCGTGATGGTGTTCGACCAGCGCGACGGCACGTTCACCTTCCGGGAGGGACCGGTGTTCACCAACGTGCTGATCGGCGACGAGATCAACCGCGGGAGCCCGAAGACCCAGTCCGCACTGCTCGAGGTGATGGAAGAGCGTCAGGTCACCGCCGACGGCGTGAGCCGGCCGGTTCCCCGCCCCTTCTTCGTCATCGCCACCCAGAACCCGCGCGACTTCCAGGGCACGTTCCCGCTCCCTGACGTCCAACTCGACAGGTTCGCGATGCGACTCGCGCTCGGGTACGCCGACCCTGCCACCGAGGTATCGATCCTCGAGGGGTTCCACCGTCACCGCGCCGGCGACGACCTCGAACCGGTCACCGACCCGTCCGAACTCGATCGAGCGATCTCGGAGATCGACAGGATCGACGTGGTCACGTCGATCCACGACTACATCGTGAAGATCGCCACCGCCACCCGCGCCCACGCGGACCTGCGTCTCGGCGTGTCGACACGCGGCACCTTGACGATCCTGCGTGTCGCCCGAGCGTTCGCCGCCACCGACGGTCGCGACTACGTCACGCCCGATGACGTCAAGGCAGTGGCGGCGCCCGTGTTCGCGCACCGCATGGCCCTCACGGCGGAGGCAGAGCTGCGGGGAGCGAGGGTCGAGATCGTGCTCGCTGACATCATCGACGACATCCCGGTGCCGCGTACCCGAGAGGGCTGAACGTGCTCACCAAGTCCGGCCTCGGTGCACTGCTCACCGCCGTGGTGCTCGCGGTCACGGGATGGTGGTGGAACTACGAGGAGGTCGTGGTCGCCGCACTGGCGATCGGGGCAGTCCTGTTCACGGCAGTGTGGGTGTCGCAGCGGCCGCTGCGGGCGGTCGTCACCCGGCGGCTCCCAGCGGTGCGCGTTCCTCGCGGTGACCCGATCGTGGTCCACTACCGAATCCGCAACTCCACGCGATTCCGCTCCGGACGGGCGACCATCATCGATCGATGCGATGACGCGCTCGTCCGCGTCGACGTCGCTCCGGTGGCGTCGAATGCCGAGCAGACGGTCACCGGCCAGATCGCGACGCGACGTCGCGGCGTCTTCGACGTCGGTCCGTTCGTGATCGAACGCATCGACCCGTTCTGGCTCACGGTCGGCCAACGTACCGACACCGAGATCTCGACGGTGATCGTCCATCCCAAGGTCTACGACCTCGTCGGGCCTCACGGCGCCGTCCGGGTGGTCGAGAACGAGTCCGTCCTCCGTCGGGCCACCGCCGACCCGATGTCCGGATTCGTGTCCATGCGCGAGTACGTCGCCGGCGACGACCCACGAATGATCCACTGGCCGACGACGGCGCGCATCGGCACGCTGATGGTGCGCGAACACGTCGAGGTCCGCCGACCGGAGTTCACCGTCGTCCTCGACACGGCGCCGTCATCCGGGACATCTGACGACTTCGAGGAGGCGGTCGATGTCGCCGCGACGCTTGCGGTGCACGCCATCCGCACCGGACTCGACGTCGTGGTCCGCACGACCCACAGCGAGCATGCCGGACGTCCGACGCCGCTGACCACCGACGCGGCCGTGCTGGATCTGCTCACGCCCGTCCCGCAGTCCGACGAGGGCACGCTCCTGGCAATCGCGGCACTGTTCAGCGGAGGCTTCGACCAGACGTCGGTCGTCTTCGTCACCGGCCCGAGCGGACCCTCGAGTCGGTTCGCCACGTCGGAGCGTATGTCGGTGGTCCGCATCGGTGAGGGAGCGCTCGGTGGGCCCGGGATCGTGCTCGCAGCAGACGACGCGTCCGAATTCGTGCGCCGTTGGCGAGCGTGGGGCGGATGACCGATGGCTGAGGTGACGCCATCCGATGCTGGGCTGGCTCGGACCCGCATCGTGCTGATCGCCGTCGGGTTCGCGCTGGTCGGCGCCGCGTCCGGCGCCATCTTCGACCACAACGAGTGGACGCTCGTCGTCGCACCGCTGCCGGCAGCAGCG
>JBGSII010000396.1:0-22229 GCA_041742555.1 Ilumatobacteraceae bacterium | reverse complement strand
CGCCGGCCATCGCTGACCGTCCGGTGTCCAAGGTGCCGTCGGTTCGACCGGCGCCGGCGCACGGCGGCTCCCGAGAACGAGGAAGAGTCCACCCAGGATCAGCCCGCCGATCGCGGCGGCCACCGCACCCCACCTCAGCAGGGCGACACCTTCGTCGGGCCGCCGTCCGATCGCGATCGCGAATGCATCGCCGTCGGCGGGAGCAACCGTGAGCACGTGGTCACCGGTGGTCTCGATCTCGACCTCGCCGACCGACGAACCGACGAACCCGTCGATGTCGTAGTCGACGCCGGCCATCTCGTCGATGTCGATCTCGTCGCCACCAGGGCCGCGCAGGGTCAGATCGACCGCCGGGACATCGTCGGGGTCACGGTCGTACTGCAGCTCGGCGTCGCACTCCCCCGCAAGCTGATCGAACTCGCCCGTGGTCTCGACATAGAGGACGAACCGGCCGGTCGAGTCGAAGTCCAGCGTCGTGTCACATCCGACGGGTGCCCGGGCGAACCCGGCGACATTGTCGGCCTCACGTTCGCCGGCGGCGAACCACAACGCTGCCGAGGCACCGAGGAGCCCGACGAGCACGAGCACGCCCACAACGAGCATCCACGCTCGCCGAGACCCGCGCTGAGCCATCAGCGGACCTCGTGGTCGGTGGTGTCGTGGTCGCAGGTCATGGCGGTGTCACCGTCGTGACGCTGCGAGGCGATCGGCCACCAGCTGCACGCGGTCATCTGGTTGTACCACGGCCACGCGCACGAACCGGGCACCACCGGATCCGTAGAACTCGCCAGGACTCACGAGTGCACCTCCGTCGCGCGCCAGGCGTTCGGTGTAGTCCCAGCCGTCACCCACCGGGATCCACAGGTAGAACGCGCCGTCTGGAATCGACACGGGCTCACCCGACCAGTCGGCCAGCACCGACGCGAGCAGTGCGAGCCGGGATCGGTACCGAGTGCGTTGCAGCTCGACATGCTCGTCGTCGTCGAGCGCCGCGATCGCGGCTGCCTGGGCCGGCCCGGGCACCATCATGCCGACGTGCTTACGAATCTCCTGCAGGTACGCCACGAGGTCCACATCTCCGGCATAGAAGCCGACTCGAACGCCCGCGAGATTCGAGCGTTTCGACAACGAGTGGACCGCCACCACACCGTCGACACCGGATTCGAGGATCGTACGGGCGCGACCGTTCCACGTGAACTCGACGTAGCACTCGTCGGAGAACACCGCGACACCGTTCGCCCGCCCCCACCGGGCCGCTGCGTCGAGGTCGTCGAGCGCTCCGGTGGGATTGCCGGGGCTGTTGACCCAGAGCAGCAAGGCCCGCTCGGCATCGGCCGGGTCGATCGAGTCGAGGTCCATCCGACCATCGGGCAGGGCCGGCACCGGAACTGGCCGGCACCTCGCGAGGATCGCGCCCATCTCGTAGGTGGGATACGAGATCGCCGGATACAGCACGGTGTCGCGCTCGGGCGTGCGCAGCTGCATCCACTGCGGCAGGGTTGCCACGAACTCCTTGGATCCGATCGTCGCACCGATCTGGCCCACCGGGACGTCGACGTCGAACCGACGCAGCATCCAGCGGCTGGCAGCCTCACGCAAGGCCACCGTGCCGATGCTGGGTGGATACGACCGCTCGGTCCCGCTCGTCGACAACGCGGCGATCACCGAGGGAGGCGGCGGGTCGAAGGGAGTGCCGATCGAGAGGTCGACCGTGCCACCCTCATGAGCCTCCGTGATCGGCACGAGCCGGTCGAGGCGGTCGTAGGGGTATGGCGGCGGCACGAACCCACTCATGTCGATGCTCCAGTGGCGAACTCGGACAGTCGACCGGCCGACGCATCGGACAGGCGAGCTCGAATCGTCCACGCATCGGGCCCGTCGGCAACCGAGACCACTTCGCCTTCTCGGTGGACCGCGGCGAGGATGTCGCCCCGATCGTACGGCACGATCAGCTCGTGGACGACCGTGAGCGCCCTCAGCCGGTCGGCGAGCGTTCGAAGGAAGACGTCGATGCCTTCGCCCGTCACCGCCGAGATCGAGACCGACCCCGGGTGGTCGTCGACGAGCTGGCTGGCGACGTCGGGAGCGACGTCGGCCTTGTTGAAGACGAGCAGCTCCGGCACCGCGGTCGCGTCGATCTCGCGCAGCACCTCCCGCACGGCGTCGATCTGTCCCTCGGGATCCGGAGCGCTGGAGTCGACCACGTGGACGAGGTAGTCCGACAACGCGGCGACCTCGAGCGTTCCCTTGAACGACTCGACCAGCCCGTGCGGGAGCCGATTGATGAACCCGACCGTGTCCGAGAGCAGCACGGGCTCACCGCCGGGCAGCGCGAGACGCCGAGTGGTCGGGTCGAGCGTTGCGAACAGCCGATCCTCCGCCAGCACACCCGAGTCGGTCAGGCGGTTGAGGAGCGACGACTTGCCGGCGTTCGTGTAGCCGACGATGGCGACCGAGGCGAGGCCGCTGCGCCCGCGGCCCTTGCGCTGGAGTTCGCGAGTGTCCGCGAGCGCGTCGAGATCGCGTTCGAGCTTGTTGATCCGCCGCATGATGCGACGGCGGTCGACTTCGATCTTCGTCTCGCCGCCACCGAAGCGGGCACCGACGCCACCACGCTGCTGCGACAGCTTCGCATCGGCGCCGCGGCGCAACCGTGGGAGGCGGTAGCGCAAGAGGGCGAGCTCCACCTGGGCCTTTCCTTCCAGGGTGTGAGCGTTCTGGCCGAAGATGTCGAGGATGACCGCCGTGCGGTCGAGCGCGGTCCGGCCGAGCAGCTTCTCGAGATTGAACTGCTGTCCCGGTGACAGCTCGTTGTCGAACACGACCGTGTCGGCATCGACCGCGAGACAGAGCTGCTTGAGTTCCTCGGCCTTGCCCTTGCCGATGTACCAGGTGTGGTCGGGGCTGTCGCGGCGCTGCACCATGCGGGCCACGACGTCGGCTCCCGCGGTGTCGACCAGCAGTTCGAGTTCGTCGAGGCTCGCGTCGACCGCTTCATCGGCCTCGCGAGGGTCGGCGACGGCGACCAGCACGATCTTCTCCCTGATCGTGCGATCGATCAGCGTCCCGGCGAGCGCCTCGTTGTATGGCGTGTTGCTCACGAGACCTCGACTTCGATGGCGGCGACGAACGTGGCCGGGCCGGTGAGGACCGCCCGTCGGGGCGCATCGTCGGGGAAGCTCACCGATGCAGTTCCGCCGTCCATGTGCACGACGACGTCGCCGGCATTGCGAGCGACGAGCCCCCATGAACGGGCCGCGTAGGCAGCGGCGCAGGCACCGGTTCCGCAGGCTTCGGTGATACCGGCACCACGCTCGTGGACCCGCATCGTGACCGCATTGGGTTCGGGCCCGGGTTCGACGATCTCGAGGTTGACCTGCGGGATCTGGCCACCGAGATGTGCCAGATCGACTGCGGCCACCTCGTCGACGCCGACCACGGTGTGGGGGTTGCCGAGGCTGAGATGCGCCACGGGACGATCGGGGTGACAACCGAGCGCATCCCATCCGGCGGGTTCGTCGAGGTCGGACACCTCGCCCATGTCGACCCGAGCGGTGATCGTCGTGGGATCGTCGGTGGCGTCGAGCGCCACCAGACGGTCGCCCGCGTCCGTGAGGATCAGTTGGTCGGACAGGTCGCCACGACGCTCGGCCAGGGCTTGGGCGAAACAACGGATGCCGTTCCCGCTCATCTCGGCACGAGAGCCGTCAGCGTTGTACAGCGTCATCCGCGCCGCATAGCCCTCGGCGTGCTCGCCGATCAGCAGGCCATCGGCGCCGACGCCACGCCGACGGTCGCACAACCGTCTGGCCAGTTCCGGGAGATCCTCGATCCCGGGATGGAACGCGACGAGGAAGTCGTTGCCAAGGCCATGATGTTTGGTGAGGGTCAGCGTGGTCATGCGGTGAGCGCTTCGATCACGATGGGCGCCGCCTCGGCCACGGCATCGTGCTCGACGTCGATCCAGCGTACGCGGGGATCGCGACGGAACCATCGCTCCTGACGGACGGCGAACTGGCGGGTGCGGGTGGTGATCATGGCAATCGCCTCATCTTCGCCGACGCGACCGTCGATGAGCTCGAGGATTTCCTTGTAGCCCAGTGCCTGCGCCGCGGTCCTGGAGAATCCTGCATCCGCGAGCGTTCGCACCTCGTCGATCAGACCGTCGGCGATCATGTGGTCCACGCGGACAGCCAGGCGCGCCGTGATCACGTCGCGCGGCCAACGCAGACCGACCTGGGCAACGTCCGACGGCGGGTAGTCGTCGACGCCGGGGCCGAACGAACTGAAGGGCTGACCGCTCCCGAGCGTCACTTCGAGCGCCCGGATCACACGACGCCGATTGGTCGGCTCCATCTTCGAGGTCGCCGAAGGGTCGAGCGCCCGCAACCGTTCGAACAACGCCTGCGTGTTCGGCTCGGCCTCGAGTTCGGTGCGGATGTCCGGCCACTGACCGGGCAGATCGAAGTCGTCGATCACCACCCGGTGGTACAGGCCGGTGCCACCGACGAGCAGTGCCCGGTGGCGGCGCTGCGCGATGTCGCTCAACGCGTCGGCGTAGGCGCTGCGGAAGTCGGCGACGGTGAACTCGTCGGTTGGATCCACGAGATCGAGGAGATGGTGCACGACCTCCGCACGCTCTGCCGGCGTCGGTTTCGCGGTGCCGATGTCCATGCCGCGGTACACCTGCATGCTGTCGACCGAGACGATCTCGACATCCCCCAACGCTCGTGCGACCGCCATCGCGACCGCCGACTTGCCCGAGGCGGTCGGTCCGACGATCGCCACCCGGACCGGTGTCTGCGCGATCAGAGTTGCTCGCCCTCGGCGATGCGCTGGTGGTGGTGGATCACCTCGGCCACGATGAACCGCAGGAACTTCTCGGTGAACACCGGGTCGAGACCCGACTGCTCGGCGAGCGCCCTCAGCCGTTCGATCTGGACACGCTCGCGGTCTTCGTCGGCGGCGGGAAGGTCGACCGTGGCCTTGTAGCGACCGACGGCTTTGGTGATCTTGAAGCGCTCGGCGAGGAGATGGACGAGCGCTGCGTCGATGTTGTCGATACTGGCGCGGTACTCGGCCAGTTGGGGATCGACTCGCACCTCGCTCATCCCGACGACGCTAGCGCTCCCCCCACACCCCGGCCCGAACATTGTGCATGGTCCGGCAGGCGGCGGGGATCAGAGGGCGGCGACGGGGATGCGGAGCCTGTGGGTGGGCTCGGAGACGAACTCGACGAAGCGGCCTTCGAGGAAGTGCGGCGCGCCGCGAGTGATCTCCACCGTTGCATAGCTCCCGGTTCGCAACGGCCTGGGCGGTACAAAGTGCACGAGCTTGTTCTGGCGGGTGCGCCCGCTGGTGACCGAGGGATCACGCTTGCTCGGTCCCTCGACGAGCACTTCCTCGATCCGTCCGACACGCGCCTCGTGACGCCGCAGCGCCGACCGCTCCACGACCAGGCGCAGGCGCTCGAAGCGCTCGGAGATCACCGCCGAGTCCACGAAGTGGGCCTCCATCCGCGCTGCCTCTGTGCCTTCACGCGGCGAGAAGACGAACGTGTACGCGTAGTCGTACTCGGCCTCCGCAGCGACGGCCAGCGTCTGTTCGAAGTCGGCCTCGGTCTCGCCGGGGAATCCGACGATGATGTCGGTCGACACGGCGAGGTCGTCGATCGTCTGGCGAGCCTCGGCCAGGCGACCGAGATAGCGCTCGGCGGTGTAGCCGCGATGCATGAGCGCGAGCACCCGGTCGCTGCCCGACTGCAGCGGGTAGTGCAGGTGCTCACAGACGGCCGGCGTCTGCGCCATCGCGGCGAAGGTCTCGGGCCGCATGTCCTTGGGATGCGGGCTGGTGTAGCGCACTCGTCGGATCCCGTCGATCGCGCCCACGTCGCGCAGCAGGTCGGAGAACAGCGGCCGCAGCCGAGCCGACTCGTCACCGCCTTGTCGCGCAGCCACCTGGAGGTCACGGCCGTAGCTGTTCACGTTCTGGCCCAGCAGGGTCACTTCGGTGACACCGTCGTCGCGCAGCGCAGCGACTTCGTCGAGGATCTCGTCGTAGGGACGACTCATCTCGGTGCCACGAACCGATGGGACGATGCAGAACGCGCAGTTGTTGTCGCAGCCGATCTGGATGGTGACCCACGCGTTGTAGGACGTCTCGCGACGCGCCGGAAGCGCCGACGGGAACAGCGCCTGGTCGTCGATGACGGCTTCGGTGAGGATCTCGGTGATCGGGCGGTCGGAGCGACGTGCCTCCGCGAGCAGTTCGGCTGCCCGATGCACGTTGTGGGTGCCCATCACGACGTCGACGTGGCCGGCTCGCTTGGCGACGAGCTCCTGATCCTTCTGGGCGAGGCAGCCCGACACCACGATCTGGCGCCCTTCGCGCTCGCCCTTCCATGTCTTGAGGTGCCCGAGGTTGCCGTAGAGCTTGTTGTCGGCGTTCTCGCGGATGCAGCAGGTGTTGAGGACGACGACGTCAGCATCGGCCTCGCTCTCGGCGAGCACGAGCCCGTCGGCTTCGAGCAGCCCCGAGATGCGTTCGGAGTCGTGCTCGTTCATCTGGCACCCGTAGGTGCGCACGATGTAGCTGCGGGACATGGGCACCGAGGCTACTGGCGGTCGGCAGCGCATGGCCCGACACCGGCGGATCGTGAGCGCAGTTCGCTATCGTGCCGCTCGTGATCGCCATCCTCGTTCCCGAGAACTACGACCTGTACCGGATCCTCTACTTCGTGCACCTGCTGTCGGCGATCGCCGCCTTCGGTCCGCTGTTCCTCTACCCGCGACTGCAGCGCGCCGGAGCGACCGCCGAGGTCGCCCGCCTGCACATGCGCCTCGTGTTCCCGGCGCTCGTGCTGCTCTGGGTCGCCGGCATGGGCATGGCCGGCGTCGGCAAGATCAGCCTGGTCGGGACGCCCTTCGTCACCTCGACGATCCTGCTGTGGCTGATCGCGCTCGCGGTGAGCTGGTTCATGATCCGCCCTGCCCTCAACGACCCCAGCGACGACACTCGCAAGATCATGGCAGCCGGCATCGGCATCACCCACCTGATCCTGGTGGTGTCGCTGTACCTGATGATCTTCAAGCCGGGCGGCTACGAGTTCACCTGAGCCGACGGCTCATCCTTCGCCCATGACGAGACGACCGTCGTCGTCGAGGCGGGCGTAGGGGTTGTGAGCGAGCTCCCAGAGGTGCCCGTCCGGATCGGCCACGTAGGACGAGTACCCACCCCAGAACGCCGTGTGCGGCTCGACCACTGAGGTCGCGCCGGCAGCGATCCATTCGGCGAAGACCGAGTCGACCTCGTCGGTCGACACAAGGTTCATCGCCAAGGTGACGCCACGGAATCCCGAACCATCCGCAGGCACCTTGGCGTCTTGCGCGAGTGCGGACCACTCGTAGAGACCGAACACCGAGCCCTGCATCTCGAAGAACGTGATCGCCGGCATCGACGCCGACGATCTCGTCCATCCGAGCGACTCGTAGAACGCCGTCGCCTGCGCGAGGTCGGCGACGCCGAGGGTGACGATCGAGATGCGGTTGGGAACGGTCATGTGAGCCTCCTGCGATGTGGTCTCATCATGACCGGACCGGACACCTGCGCCGCCAGCCGAGACCGGTCAGGCGAGATCGATGGGAGCGTCGTCGGCCTCGGTGAACTCCTCGGCGAGGTCGGCAACGTCGGCGATCACCGGGTCGTCGGACTTCTTCAGGCCCGACACGGTCAAGACCTTGTCGCTGATCTCCATCATGACCTCGGGGTTCTGCTTGAGGTATTCCTTGGCCTTCTCTCGGCCCTGCCCGAGTTGCTCGCCTTCGTAGGTGAACCAGGCGCCGGACTTCTTGACGATGCCGAGGTCGACCGACATGTCGATCAGCGAGCCCTCGCGGCTGATGCCCTGGCCGTACATGATGTCGAACTCGGCCTGTCGGAACGGTGGCGACACCTTGTTCTTGACGACCTTGACACGGGTGCGGTTGCCGACGATCTCGGCGCCGTCCTTCAAGGACTCGATGCGACGGATGTCGAGCCGCACCGACGAATAGAACTTCAATGCCCGCCCGCCAGGGGTGGTCTCCGGCGAGCCGAACATCACGCCGATCTTCTCACGGAGCTGGTTGATGAAGATGGCGATCGTGCCGGTCTTGTGCAGGTTGCCCGTGAGCTTGCGCAGCGCCTGGCTCATCAGGCGGGCCTGGAGGCCGACGTGGCTGTCGCCCATCTCGCCCTCGATCTCGGCGCGTGGTGTGAGGGCGGCGACCGAGTCGATCACCAGCACGTCGATGGCTCCCGAGCGAGTGAGCATGTCGGCGATCTCGAGCGCCTGCTCACCGGTGTCGGGCTGCGAGATCAGCAGCTGGTCGACGTCGACCCCGATCGCCCGTGCGTACACCGGGTCCATCGCGTGCTCGGCGTCGATGTAGGCACAGACACCACCGTTGCGCTGCGCCTCGGCCACGACGTGCATCGCGAGGGTGGACTTACCGGACGATTCCGGCCCGTAGATCTCGACGACACGCCCGCGCGGCAGGCCACCGACACCGAGCGCGAGGTCGAGCGACAGCGCTCCGGTCGGCACGACTTCGATGTCGAGGTTGGTGCGCTCTCCCATCTTCATGATGGCGCCCTTGCCGAACTGCTTGTCGATCTGGGCCAGCGCCATCTCGAGTGCCTTGTCTCGGTCGTTGCTCATGTCGTGTCTCGCTTTCGTACGGCGGGCGAACCCGGTGCGGTTGGTGATGTGCACCGTAGAGAGGGGGTGTCACAGAGTTGATCGGAGTGGAGAGGGTCGCTCTGGGCAACCGAATGACAGCACTGTAATCAACGAACAGTCGTTCGGTCAAGTCTCGCCGGAACGAACGTCCATCGACGAAGCCGGAACCCCCGTTTGCGCGCGGTATCGGACGGAACGCCCCATCCGGAATGCAGCGCAAACGGGGTGCGACGGGTCAGGAGTTGCGTTCGGACGGCGTGTCCGAGTCGTCACCGGCGTCCGCGTCCGTCGTGACGTCGCCGACGATCTCGAAGTCGTCGGGTTCCGGCGGCCGCAGCAGGATGTCGATCGCCTGCCACATGCAGTAGGCAGGGCCATAGGTGAAGAACGGCAGAATGATTGCGAGCGTCACCAACACCACGAACATCGCAGTGGTGTTCACCTCGGGCCAGGTCACCGCGACCATGCCGGCGAGGATGAGCATCAACGGCCCGAACGTGATGATCGCCGTCATCGCGGCTGCGCCGAGCTCGTAGCCGACATCGTCGCGCCGCCACCTCAGCCCGCACGACTGACAGTGCTCGGCCTTCTTGAACCATCCGGTGAAGAACGCGCCCCGCCCGCCGCACCAGGCGCAGTGGCGAAATGCTCCTCGCAGGAGCATGCGGGCGAGTCCGGGCCGCTTCACGATTCAAGGATACGCGCAGGATTTGTCAGACTCTCAAAATGCGGAGATCGCTCGGGGGCCTGATGTTGATCGCGGCGGCCGCGCTCGTTGCGGTCTCCGTGGGCATGTGGTGGCTCCAACGCGTCGCATTCACCCCGTCGAACGACTCCGGTGTCGCCCACTCGATCCTCGGCGACGAGGAGATCCGCGGCCAGGTCGCCACGATCGTTGCCGGCGCGAACGCCGCTGTCCTCGGCCAGTCCCCCGCCGAGCTTCGCGAGTTCATCGAGCAGATCGCGAGCATCCCCGAGGGTGCCGCCTTGATGAGCGAGTTCGTCGGCGATGCCCATGGTCGACTGATCGGATCGTTCGACGATCGCGTGACCATCACCGCCCAGGAGCAGGTGAACATCGTTCGCAACGAGCTCGTCGGCGAAGCAGCACCCATCACCCTGCCCGTGCAGAAGGTCGGCTCGGTCACCTTCGTCGCCGACTGGCTGACATGGGTTGCCATCGGCGCCCTCGGCCTCGGAGTGCTCGTCGGTCTCGCCGGCATCTTCCTGCGCCCCGAGCGTGGTGAAGGCACCTTTGCGCTCGGGGTGTTCTTCGCCTCCACCGCGGGGTCGTTGGTCGTGTTCGGATATCTCGTGCCGCTCCTGGTGCTGCCGGCATTCTCCGACGACCCGTGGATGGGCGTGTTCTCCCGGCTCGCGAACCACCACCGGAACCTCACGTTGCTGCTCTCGGTCGCGTGTCTGGTGGTCGCTGCCCTCATCGTGTTCGGCACGAGCAGCCGCCGCGAGCGACGCCAGCATTCCACTCCGCTCAATGTCGGCAGATACCGCGACGAACGGAGTTGGAGTCGCTGACTCGACCCGTTCTCGTGAACTCGTGCGCGAACAGTTCCCGCACGAGTTCACGAGATCACGATCGGACCGACGAGGGTTTGGCGATCGGGAAGCCCGTCCCTACGATCGGCTCGACGGTTCGAGACCCGAGGAGAGCGAGCAATGTTCCAGTGGAGTGACGAGCACCAGATGATCCGCGACGCGGTGAAGCGGTTCGTCGACGACGAGATCCGCCCCCACGTCGACGAACTCGAGCACGGCGACCTGCCGCCCTACGACATCTTGCGCAAGCTGTTCGCGACCTTCGGCATGGACGCCATGGCGCGGGAGAGTTTCAAGAAGGGCATCGAGCGCGAGCGGGCGATCGAGGCCGGCGAGGACGTTCCGGAACGAAAGGGCGGCGGCGACGGCGGAGGGATGTCCCTGATTCCGATCATCGAACTGTGCCGTGTGTGCCCCGGCATGGTGACTGCGATGGGCGTGTCGATGGGGCTCACCTCGGCAGCGATCATGTCGAAGGGCACGATCGCGCAGAAGGAGCGGTGGGCGCTCGACCTGCTCACGATGGACAAGATCGGCGCGTGGGCGATCACCGAGCCCGGCAGTGGTTCCGATGCGTTCGGGTCGATGCGTTCCACGGCGCGCCGTGACGGCGACGAGTACATCCTCAATGGGTCGAAGACGTTCATCACCAACGGCCCGTACGCCGACACGACCGTGTTCATCTGCAAGCTCGACGACGGTGAGACTCCACCGGAGCAGCGCAAGGTGTTGTCGTTCGTGCTCGACCGTGGCATGGCCGGGTTCGAACAGTCCAAGCCGCTTCGCAAGATGGGCATGCACTCCTCGCCGACGGGACAGCTGTTCCTCGACGACGTGCGCGTGGGCCGCGACCGCCTGATCGGCGAGACCGAGGACCTCCCGGCTGGAGGGCGCGACGGCGCGAAGGCGACATTCCAGCAGGAGCGATCCGGTGTGGCGGCGATGGCGCTCGGGATCATCGAGGAGTGTCTGCAGCTCAGCGTGCAGTACGCGAAGGATCGGGTGCAGTTCGGCAAACCGATCGGCGAGTTCCAGCTGATCCAGGACAAGCTCGCCCGCATGGAGGTCGCCCGCCTCAACGTGCAGAACCTGGTGTTCCGCACGATGGAGATGGGCGCTGCCGGCGTCACGATGACGCTGGCCGAGGCATCGGCGATGAAGCTCTACTCGGCTCGGGCCGCCACCGAGGTGGCGCTCGAGGCCGTGCAGCTGTTCGGCGGCAACGGCTACATGAGCGAGTTCCGGGTGGAGCAGCTCGCCCGCGACGCCAAGGTGCTGCAGATCTACGCCGGCACCGACGAGATCCAGATCACCGCGATCGCCAAGGACCTGCTGCGAGGGTGACAATTGCAGCAGGGGTCTGACCCCTGGTGCAATCTGGTGCTTCCCCTGGGATTCGAACCCAGAACCAATGGATTAAGAGTCCACTGCTCTGCCATTGAGCTAGAGAAGCAAGCGGCCTGAGAGGGTACCGAGCGAACGCTCGCTCTGCACCCTCTCAGGGCCTGCGTATGGGGTGGCCAAGGGGACTTGAACCCCCAACCGCCAGGATCACAACCTGGTGCTCTACCTGTTGAGCTATGACCACCATGTGGTCGAACAGTCTGCCAGGTCGCACTGCGATCGCCACCAGGAAATCACAGCCGTCCGGCGTGGTTCAGCTGCCCGGCACGAGCGCGACCTTGCCGGCCACCTTGCGCTCGGCCAGGTCTCGCAGCGCACGCGCCGCATCCTGCAACGGGTACGACACGGGCTCGACCGGATCGAGGTCGCCTGCGGCGATGCGCTCGACGACCTCCGCCAGCAGCGCTCGGTTCTCATCCTGGTGCCGCCCGACCCACGCGCCCCAGTCGACACCGGTCACCCGTCGGTTGCGCAGCAGCACCTGGTTGGCGGCGAGTTGCGGGATCCCGGCGACGAAGCCGATCACCACGTACTGGCCGTCCTCGCCCAACGCCCTCAGTGCCACCTCGCCGACCTCACCGCCGACCGGGTCGTACACGAGGTCGACTCCACCGCGATCGGCGCGGTCGTCGAACGTCGCGGCGAAGGCCTTCGCGGCGTCCTTGATCCCCGCTGCGTCGAGCGTCGAGTTGTCGATCGTGGCCATCGCCCCACGTGACTCGGCCAAGGCGCGCTTCTCCGGAGTCGAGGCGGCGGCGATGACCCGCAGGCCGAGTGCGGCGCCGATGTCGACGGCGGCCAGGCCCACACCGCTCCCGGCTCCCAACACGAGCATCGTGTCACCGGCCGACGCGCGGGCACGCACTCGCAGCGCGTACCAGCCGGTCATGTAGCTCTGCATGAACGTCGCCGCCTGGCCGTCGGTCAGCGACTCGGGAATCGCCACGAGTTGACGGGGCGACACGACGACCTCGCTCGCGAAGCCACCGAAACCGATGCTCGCGAACATCCGGTCGCCGACCGCCAGGCCGTCGACGCCGTCTCCCAACTCTGTCACCCGGCCGACGATCTCTCCGCCGGGCACGAACGGCAGCGGCGGCTTGATCTGATAGCGCCCCTCGACGAGGAGGCCGTCGACGAAGTTGACGCCGGCGGCGGACACGGCGAGACGAACCTGGCCTCGCTGCAACGGCTGGGCTTCACGCTCGACGACGCGCAGTTCCTCGATCGGTCCGAATTTCGCACACTCGATGACGGTGAACACGACGCGGCCTCCTCAGCCCTGCATCCGCTGGCGCCAGGCGTCCGGCTTGAGCCCCAGTTCGACCATGCGTTCGGCGGCCCAGATCGGTGGTTCGAAGTCGCCACCAGCTTGGAGCAGGCGTACCTGTTCGCCGTCCTCGGCCCACACGTGGCAGGTGTTCAGATTGAACTGCCACGCCTGATCGCGCTGTTCGGACGTGGGAGCCTGCGCCGGCCCCGTGCCCCGCTTGGCCTGCGAGGCGCGCATCGACCACATGCACTGGATCGCCACCGGCGCCATCGCCTGCAGGAGCGCAGTCGTGTGGGTGCACCCTCGCGGGCCACCGAACAACTCGCGCACCTTGTGGGTGAATCCTCGGGCGATCGACAGCCCGACGAGCTTGTCGTAGTGCGGCTCGATGTTCGTGCACGACGTGTGCGGATGCACCTCGATCCCGACGGTTGCCCCGACGATCTCCAGCGTGGGGAACGCGATCTCGAGGTCGATCTGCATGTGGTGGATCGTCAACGGGTTCGGGTCGATGTCGACGTACAACCCAGGCGGTTTCTGGTCGCGTACGGCGCCGCGGATGAGCAGCAGGTCGTCGCGTTTGCGGAACGCCCGCACCCGGTACTCCCGGTCATGGAGCACCTCGAGCGGTTCACCGTTGTCGCCCACCGGTGCTGTGGGCAGGATCGAGTCGGTGTCGAACAGGTCGTCGAGCGCTCGGGGCGCCACGCTCGTGCTGGGGGAGGTCGAGTCGGCCATCGCTGCACGGTACCGCGAGGCGTCCCGACGAATCCGACCGACCGACCCGCTTCGCCTGCGCGCCAAGATGGTGTGGTGACCGAACTCTCCGTCGATGCACTGCCTGGTCGATTCGTGCTGCTCGAGCCGATGCGGGCCGACCACGTCGACGAGATCGCCGCGGCCGGCGGCGGCGATCGGTCCAGCTTCGGCTACACGCAGGTGCCCGACGGCCGCGACGATGCCGCCGAGTACGTGCAGTGGCTGCTCGACGATGCTGCACACCGACGTGCGGCGCCGTTCGTGCAACGACGCGTCGACGACGGAACGCTCGTGGGGTGCACCCGTTTCCTCAATCCGCTGTGGCCGCTCGGGCGCGTCGACCCCGACGAGGTCGAGATCGGCGGCACGTGGCTGGCGGCCTCGGCGCAGCGAACTCGGATCAACAGCGAGGCCAAGCTGTTGC
This sequence comes from Ilumatobacteraceae bacterium, assembly GCA_041742555.1. Classification (GTDB taxonomy): domain Bacteria; phylum Actinomycetota; class Acidimicrobiia; order Acidimicrobiales; family Ilumatobacteraceae; genus Sva-07. The sequence continues at coordinate 8,093 of JBGSII010000396.1, read as the reverse complement.
TGCTGACCCACGCGTTCGAGGTGTGGAATGCGCAGCGGGTGGCTATCTGCACCGATGCCCGAAACGAGCAGAGCCGGCGGGCGATCGAGCGGCTCGGCGCCAGGTTCGAAGGCGTGATGCGACGGCATCGCCGCTCGACCCGCGCCGGCGAGGACGCCACCCTGCGCGACACGGCGACGTACTCGATCATCGCCGACGAGTGGCCGGAGATCGAGGCCCGGCTTCGAACGTTCCTCGCCGATTGACCGCTCCGCGCCGCCGTTCTCGTGAACTCGTTGTGGAACTGTTCCCGCACGAGTTCACGAAAACGGCCGACGTCGGTGATCGGGGCGTCCGCACTCACCTATCCTCGGTCATCGTGTCGGCCCCTCCCGTGCAGTTCAGCAAGGCTGCCCTTGTCGGCGTTGCGGCAGGCTTGCTGGGAGGGTTGTTCGGAGTCGGCGGCGGGCTCATCATGGTCCCCGGACTCATCGGCGTGGCCAAGATGGAACGGCGGCGCGCACACGGAACCTCGCTTGCTGCCACGCTCCCGATCTCGCTCGCCAGCCTCGCAACCTACCTCGCGCATGGCAACGTCGACTGGGCGGTGGCCTTCTTCATCACGATCGGCGCGCTGGCCGGCGCGATGCTCGGGACGCACCTGCTCCACGTGATCCCGAAGAACGTGCTGGTGATCATCTTCGTCATCACGGTGCTCCTCACTGCCACCCGCCTGCTCTTCGGATCGCACGAATCACCCGGCATCGACATCTCGGTCGGCGTCGCCATCGTGCTCGTCATCGTCGGATTCGTGTCGGGGACGCTTGCCGGGCTGCTCGGCATCGGCGGTGGCGTGATCATGGTGCCGGCGATGGCGACGCTCGGCATGGCCACCGTCGTCGCCAAGGGGACGTCCGTCGCCGTCATCGTGCCGACCGCGATCATGGGCACCATCCGCAACCGCACGAACGCCAACGTCGACCTCCGGGCGGCGGCGATCGTCGGGTGCATCGGGGCGTTCACCGCGGTGATCGGCGCCACGATCTCCGACCAACTGAGCGAGCAAACAGCGAACATCATGTTCGCTGCCCTGCTGCTGTTCGTGGCCGTCAACCAGTTGTTGTCGCTGCGCCCCGACCGCAACCAGCCGGCCGCCACTCCGGAACCGGCCCTGCCGGTGAGCGACTGACGTGCTCGTCGCCCTCGTCGTCGCCCATCCGTCGCCCGACAGCTACTGTCACGCTCTCGCCGCTCGGGCCGCCGCCGGTCTGCGAGCGAGCGGACACGACGTCCACGTCCTCGACCTCTACGACGCCGGGTTCCGGGTGGCGATGACGCCCGACGAACGTCGGGCCTACCACGGCGACACCCCGATCCTCGATCCGATGATCGCCGAACACGCCGACCTCGTGACCCGTGCCGAGGCACTCGTGTTCGTGTACCCGACGTGGTGGAGCGGGCTGCCGGCGATCCTCAAGGGCTGGCTCGAGCGGGTGATGGTGCCAGGTGTGGGGTTCCGATTCGACGAGCGCACCCACAAGGTCCGGCCCGGGCTCGGCCAGGTCCGCCACATCGTCGGTATCTCCACCTACGGTTCGCCGCGCTCGTACGTCCGGTTCGTCAACGACAACGGCCGACGAATCCTCACCCGCGCGCTGCGGATGAGCTGCGGATTCCGGGCCCGCACCACGTGGCTGGGCTTCTATGCGATCGACACGTCGACGCTCGTCGCCCGCGAGGAGTTCGCCGCCCGGGTCGAGCGGGAGATGGCATCGCTGCGATGACCAGGGCGCTCGTCGTGTACTGCCATCCGGCCGAGGAGTCGTTCGTCGCCGCGGTGCGCGAGCGGGTGGTCGCCGGGTTGGCTGCGGGCGGGGCCGAGATGCGCGTCACCGACCTCTACGCCGCCGAGTTCGACCCCGGATTCACGGCGACGGAGCACGCCGAGCACCTCGTCGCCGGCGCCGATCCATCGCTCGTGTCCTACGCCGAGGACCTGCAGTGGTGCGACACATTGGTGCTGGTGTATCCGACGTGGTGGTCCGGCCAGCCGGCGATGCTCAAGGGCTGGATCGACCGCGTGTGGGTCAACGGCGTGGCGTGGACGCTTCCCGAGGGCGCCAACCGGTTGAAGCCCGGGCTGCACAACGTCCGTCGCCTCGTGGCGGTCACCACCCACGGCTCGCCGAAGTGGACCAACATGCTCGAAGGCGAGGCCGGCAAGCGAACGATCTCCCGCAGCCTGCGCACGATGTGCCATCCCCGCGCCCGCACCACCTGGCTCGCGATGTACGGCATCGACACGTCGACCGACGCGCAGCGCGCTGACTTCCTCGACCGCGTCGAACGCCGCCTCACCCGCCTCGCCTGATCCGCCCGCACTCCTCATTCCCCCATCTGCGATGAGCGAAGCGACCGCATACGGCACCCTTCGCTCATCGCAATAGGACGTGGACGGGTCAGTTGGCGGCGACGGCGACGGCGACCTGGGCGGCGACCGCGGCGTTGTTCTCGGCGAGCGCGAGATTTGCGGGAATGCTGCGGCCTTCGGTGGCCGCACCGATTCGTCCGAGCACGAAGGGCGTCACCGCCGCACCGGTCACGCCGGAACGCTCGCACTCGGTGAGCGCGTCGTGCAGCACTCGATCGAGGTCGGCCGCATCGAGCGCCGCCTCGACGGGAATGGGCACCGTCAGCAGCACACCGGACGACGGCCGGCTGCGGGCCGCGAAGATCCGGGCGACCTCTTCGGCCGCTTCGACCCGATGGGGCACGGGCAGCCCGGACGAGCGGGTGTAGAAAGCGGGGAACCAGTCGTGCTGCCAGCCCAGCACCGGCGCGCCGGCGGTTTCGAGGAACTCCAACGTCCTGGCGAGATCGAGGAATGCCTTCGCCCCGGCCGACACCGTGATCACCGGGTGCGATGCGATCGCGTCGAGGTCGGCCGAGATGTCGCCCGTGAGCTCGGCACCACGGTGCACGCCGCCGATCCCGCCGGTCGCGAACACGCTCACCCCCGCCGCAGCCGCGATGGCGACCGACGCCGAGACCGTGGTGGCACCGACGTCCCAGCGTTGTCCGACGGCGACAGCAACGTCGCGCTCGGCGGCCTTGCGCGCCGGGCCGAGGATCCGCTCGTGCTCAGCATCGGTCAGACCGACGAGCACGACGCCGTCGAGCACCGCCGTCACCGCCGGAACCGCTCCACCAGCTCGCACCGCCGCGGTACACCGCTCCAGCGCTTCCCGGTTGTGCGGCGACGGCAATCCGAGGTGCGAGAAGATCGTCGACTCCAGCGCGACGACCGGTCGACCGGCGTCCAACGCCACACGGACTTCCTCGGAACACACCGGTGTCAGCACGTCGCCAGGCTACGGCCAGCGCCATCGACCGCCCTGCGATGAGCGAAGCGGGCGTATGTGGGGGGTCTCGCTCATCGCAGACCCGATCAGAACCCGAGCGATGAGCGAAGCGGACGTCCGTGCGGGGTTTCGCTCATCGCAACGCGGATCGACCGGCGGCCGAGTGGGTCAGAAGGCGCCGACGAAGGCGCCGTCGGGATTGCCGTTGCTGATCACGCCGGGGGCGTCCTCGATCGTGATGGCCAGCGCGGTCACCGATCCCTCGATCGTGAAGGTCTCGACGTCGGGATCCGGGCCGAAGATGCCGAGCGAGATCACGTCACCGGTCTCGACGACACCCCACAGCTGGTACGTCTGGTCCTGGGGAAGGGCTGGGAGGTCACTCGCCAGCACGAAGCCGTTGCCATCCGGATCGATGACCGCATCCGCCGTTGAATCCGACGCCTCCGAGACGAGCTGCGTCGTCGCAGAGTCGGGATTGGCGAGCGCCACATCGACGGCACTCGCCAGCGGTTCGTCCGGTGCGTCGGCACGATCGGTCAGACCGATCGCCACGAACCCGATCACCGCGGCGGCCGCGGCCGTCATGATCCACGGCGCAATCCGGCCGATACCGTGACGACGCGCACGGTCGTCCATCGAGATCACCTTGGCCAACTCCTCGCCGAGGGGCGGCGCCGGTTCGCCGATCTCGTCGGAGATGCGGCTCCAGAGATCATCGGGTGCGTCCATCCCGGTGAACGCCAGCATGGTCGCGACCTCGCGATGGGCCTGCACCTCGGCGGCAGCGCGTGGGTTGACTGCGAGGTAGTCCTCCACACGTCGACGTTCGTCGTCGTCGACGGCGTCGAGCGCGTAGGCACCCAGGAGCTCGTCGAGCTCGTAGGTGTCACCGGGTCGTCCGGCCATGTCGTCGTGCTCTGCGCTCATCGTCAATCGGCTCCCACACTCACACCGGCGTGCACCAGTTCGGCCCGAAGTCGTTTGAGACCCGAACGGATCCGACTCTTGACGGTCCCTTCGGGCTCGCCGAGCCGATCGGCGGCCTCCCTGTAGGTGAGACCACCAAAGTACGCGAGCTCGATCGCTTCACGCTCGCCCTGCTGCAACTTTTCCATCGCGTCACGAACGTGGCCGGCGAGGGCGATGTCCCAGACTTCGTGGGCGATGTCGTAGCCGCCCGCGGCCTGCTGACGGGCTTCTTTCTCCTCACGATTGCGTCGAGACGCATCCGAACGAATGAGATCGACCGCCCTCCCATGGGTGTGCGCGAGGAGATAGCTGCGCAACGTGCCCCGCTCGGGGTCGAACCGGTTCGGCTCGTTCCAGAGGCGCACGAACACTTCCTGTACGACCTCCTCGGCCCGTGCATGGTCGCTGAGCAGCCGTTTCGCGAGACCGAACGTTGCTCCGGCGTGGCGGCGGTAGGCCTCGGCGAGCGCCGCCTGCTCATAGCGACCGATGGACACGACGAGCGCCGCGTCGGAAGCATCGGTGTATTCGCGTCTCACATCGTCACTACGGTCCAGAGGGTCCTCCCGGATGATGATTCCTCCAGAATATTCACCTGGCCCCGAGAACGAACCTCGTGACGGTCTCGACATGGTGCGTGTTCGGGAAGAGATCGAGCACCTCGACCCGCTCCGGCGAGTACCCGGCGGCCGCCATCAGCGTCACATCACGAGCAAGCGACACGGGATCACAGCTCACGAGGACGAACACCGGGGCCGCGGCGGCAGCGAGCGCTGCGACACCCGGTTTGCCCAGCCCCGAGCGCGCCGGATCAGCGACGATCACGTCGACCGGCGGGATCGGCCCCGACCCGGTCGGCGCGGTCCAGCCGGTCACTTCGGCCTTCAGCACGCTCGCTTCGCGACCGTTCAGATTGTGCTCTGCGTCGAGGCACGCCGACTTCCCCGATTCGACGACTGTCACGCGGCGAGCGTTCCCCATGGCGGTCGCCGCGAACAATCCGACGCCACCGTAGGCGTCGAGCGCGTGGGTGGCTGTCGCCAGCTCTGGTGCCGCCTCGGTGACGGCGGCGACGAGCAACTCGGCGGCTTGCGCGCCCGATTGGAAGAACGATCCGGCCGACACCCGCAGGTCGTGACCGGCGATCCGTTCGGTGAGCCATGCCCGCTCGCCGATGTGGACCTCCGACGGCACGCCCCGGATCGCCTTACGGAACCGCTTGTCCCAGATCGCCGTGACCGCGCCCGTGGCGACCGAGGTCCGCAGCGTCAGCTCGGCGCCCTCGTCGGCCTGGATCACGGCGAGCAGGCGCGAGAGCTTCGACTCGGCGATCGGGCAGCTCGTGATCGGCACGACCTCGGTGGTGCCCTGCTCCCGAAACCCGAGCGCACCGTCACGGCCACCGACCACACGTATCGTCGTGCGGTACCCGAACGGCGTGACCGCCGACCCCTGCTCGACCATCGAGGCGACGAGATCGGCGTCGAGTCGGCCGATCCGACGCAACGACTCGCGCACGATCTCGACCTTGGCGTCGAATTGTGCTGCAGGTTGGAGATGCATCCAGTCGCAACCCCCGCATCCAGCACGACGATGTGAGCACGACGGGGAGTCGCGCAGTGGCGATCTCTCGACGATCCGCACGATCCGGCCACGGGCGAAGTCCTTCTTGGAGGTCTCGACCTCGACCTCGACGACCTCACCGGGCAGCGCACCCTCGATGAAGACCACCCTCCCCTCGTCGTCACGGGCCATGGCGTCGCCACCCGCGACGAGACGATCGGGGGTCAACAGCATCCCGCCAGCGTACGCCGCTGGGGGCACGGGCGGCCTTGCGTCGCGCGAGACTGCACACCATGAGCGACGACGACACCTGGTACTGGGACCTCGAACGCAAGGTCGCGGTCCCTGCGTCCGAGCGAGGGCCGGCGGACCATCTCCTCGGCCCGTACCCCTCGCGCGCCGAGGCCGAGAACTGGAAAGCCAAGGCGGAGCAGCGCAACGAAGGCTGGGACGACGCGGACGAAGCCTGGCGCGAGGGCACCAAGCCCGAGCCGAGCTGAACCGGTAGGTTGCTGCACGATGAGCCGACCGATCCAGATCGCCCCGTCCGTGCTCCCCGCCGACTTCTCACGGTTGGGTGAGGAGGTTGCAGCTCTCGAGGCGGCGGGGGTCGACCTCATCCAGTGGGACGTCATGGACGGCCAGTTCGTGCCGAATCTCACGTTCGGCCCCGACGTGATCGCCTCCGCCCGACCCCACACGTCGGTGCCCTTCGAGGCGCACCTCATGGTGTACACGCCCGACGCGATGGCCAAGCAGTACATCGACGCCGGATGCTCCCGCCTGATCGTCCACGCCGAGGCCTGCACGCACCTCCATCGCACACTCGCCAACATCAACGACCTGGGCGCCAACGCAGCAGTCGCGCTCAATCCGGCGACCCCGGCCTCGGCGATCGCCCACGTGCTCGACCTCGTCGACCTCGTGCTCGTGATGACCGTGAACCCCGGGTTCGGCGGTCAGGCCTACATCGCCACGATGGAACCGAAGATCGCCGAGATCCGAGCGATGATCGACGCGGCCGGGCTCACCGACACCGTCGACCTCGAAGTCGACGGCGGCATCGGGCCGGCCACGATCGCTGGAGCAGCCGCCGCAGGGGCGAACGTCCTGATCGCCGGCAGCGCGCTCTACAAGGACCCCGACGGGCTCGAACACGCCGTCACCGACCTCCGCGCCCGCGCCGAGGCCGCCCACCGCTCATAACCCTGTCTTTCCGGACCCGACCCCGAAGGACAGTGTCTTTTCGGACCCGACCCCGAAGGACACGGTCAGGTCGACGGGCGGTACATGCCCCACATGTGCGGGCCGGTGGGGACGTCCCACTCGGAACGCACCTCGAAGCCATGGTGGCGGTAGTAGGCGACGTTCTCGATCGTCTCGGTCTCGAGATAACACGGCAGCCCGTCGGCGTCGGCGCGCTCGAAGATCGACTCCATCAGCGTCGCGCCGATTCCCCGTCGCTGCCAGTCCGGATGGGTCGCCAGGAGTTGGAGGTACCAGTGCGGCTCGGCAGGGGTGTGCTCCTCCATCAACTCGCCGATGATCCCGAACCGCTCGAGCCGGTCGGGCGGTGGTTCAGGCGCTGGCGGGTCGACGGTGAAGTCGATCTCGGGACGCCCCGGCGGAATCCACACCGCGACCCCGGCTCCGTCGTCGGTGCACCAGACCTCGCCGAGGCCGATCCAACCGCTCATCGCAGGACGCAGCACGTCGCCACCGGGGGCGAAGAACACGTCGTCCTCCGGGTACAACCAACGCATGACCGGATCGTCGGCGAAGGCTCGCATCGCCGTGACGCAGAGCGCCAGCCGGTCCTCGGGTGTGGCACGGCGTACGAGCATGGGGAGATCGTAGACCGCCGACTGTGACACCCCTTCTCTACGATCGGTGACGTGCCCATCTCTGCGACACTCGTCGCCCCGCAACATGCGCTCGCCGCGCTCCGCGCGACGGTCTCCGAAGCGAAGGGAACCGATCCGCTCGCACCGGTCACCGTTGCGGTGCCCACGAACACGTGTGGGGTGATGACGCGCCGAGCGCTCGGGCGTCATGGGGGCATCGTCGGCGTCGACATGGTGACGCTCAACCGCCTGGCCGAACTGATCGCCGGGCCGGTACTGGCGGCCGCGGGCAGGTCGCCGATGTCGACCCCCGTGATCGACCTCACCATCGCCGCCCTGCTCGAGGCCGACCCTGGTCCGTTCGGTGCAGTCG
>JBGSII010000395.1:0-3379 GCA_041742555.1 Ilumatobacteraceae bacterium | reverse complement strand
CGACGCGCCGGCGGCTCGGGGCGGCCGGAGGCGCAGGCGTCTTGCGACTCTCGTCCACGGCATCGAGGTCGGCGCGGGACACCAGGTACTTGTTGTCCACGAGCCGAGCCGGGAGTCGACCGCTGCGCACCCACCGGTAGGCCGTCTGGTAGTGCACGCCGAGCGCGTCCGCGGCCTCCTGGAGTTCGAGCTGGTCACCGGAGGCCACGACCCGAGTGTAGCCCGCCCGATAAATTCGTACTCAAGAATGCTAATTAATGCTAAAGGCTGATAATTTGATCTGGCCGCAACGCAGCGGCGAACCACTACGAAAGGAGCACCCCATGGATCTCACACTGAGCGAGGGCCAGTACAACCTGGTGTACAACTCGTTCTCCTTCGTGATCGCCTCGATGGGCGCGGCGTTCATTTTCTTCCTGCTCGTCAGGAACCGTGTGGCCCCTCGCCATCGAATGGCGGTGACCTTGTCGACGCTCGTCGTCGCCATCGCGTTCTACCACTACGTGCGGATCTTCAACTCGTGGTCTGACGCATTCAGCTTCGTCGGCGGCGAGTACGTCCAGAACGGCGAACCGTTCAACGAGGGCTACCGCTACGTCGACTGGCTGTTGACCGTCCCGCTGCTGCTCGCCGAACTCGTCGTCGTGCTGAAGCTGACGAAGGACAAGACCCGCAGCCTGCTCGTCCGGCTGACAATCGCCTCCACCGCGATGATCCTGCTCGGCTGGCCCGGCGAACTCGCCGACCCGGAGTCGACCGCCCGCACGATCTGGGGCGTCGCGTCGACGATCCCGTTCCTCTACATCCTGTACGTGCTGTTCGTCGAGCTCGGCAAGTCGCTCGACCGCCAGAGCGCCGGCGTGCGCAAGCTCGTCGACGGGCTGCGCTACATCATCCTCGCCACCTGGGGCATCTACCCCCTGGCCTACATCGCCCCGTCGGTCATCGACGACGCCGCCACGGCCGAGGTCGCCCGCCAGGTCGGCTACGCCATCGGCGACGTCCTCGCCAAGCCGCTGTTCGGCCTGCTGGTGTTGGCGATCGCCCTGGTCAAGTCCCGTGAGGACGGCTACGTCGAGCCCGGCGACATCGGGCCCGCCCCGGTCTCGGTGCCCGACGACGCCAGCGCACTCACCGAAGCCTGATTCCCCGGTCTGATCCACCCGTCTGATCCCCGGTCTGATTCACCAAGTTCGGTGGCCCGGCCTCCCTCCGGGCCGGGCCACCCACGGAAAGGTCGACATGCACACCTCCACCATCACCCGTCACGATTCTCCACTCGATCACCCACCACTGCGGTTCTCGCACCGTCCGTTCTACGCCGAGACCCTGTCGCTGTTGCGCAGTGTCCGCGACCACGACTTCGAGTCGTTGCAGTGGATGTGCGACGACGACTTCGGCATCGTCGATGTCGACCCGTCCGGCCAGGCCAGGGTGATCCGCAACAAGGCCGAATGGAGCGAGTGGTTCCACGAGCTCTTCGCCACCCTCGATGCGATCGGGGCCGACACCGATTCCGAGATCCTCGGCTACCGAGCGATCAAGGAGCAGTCCCTCGGCTTCTCGGTCGTCGAGTTCCGCCAGTCGCTGACGATCGGCGAACACACGGCGCTCTTCGACTGTGTCGCCACGATCGTCTGGAAGAAGACCAGCCGCGGTTGGCGCGAAGCGCGGTGGCACGGCTCGGTCGTCTCCTCCGAAGTCCCCGATGCCCTTCGTGCGCTCTCGGAAAGCGCGGCGTGAGATGACGACCACCTCCACTCACCAGGCCGACGTCGAGCTCACCGCACCGGCGGATCCCGACTGGCGCGACGAGGCCAACTGCCGGGGACGGCTGAAGCTGTTCTTTCCGCCGAAGGCCGAGCGGCCGCAGGCCAGGGCCCGCCGCGAGGCCAAGGCCAAACGGCTCTGCGACGCGTGTTCGGTGCTCGACGAGTGCCGGACCTGGGCCCGCACGAACCGCGAGTACGGCTACTGGGCCGGCGAGTCCGAGGAGGACCGCTACTTCCTCGGCTTCGGCGTATCCGCGCCGATCGGCGTTCGTGTGCGCCTCGCTCGCGACGCCGAACGTGAGAGCGCCTGAGTCGCCCGAACGATGGTCAGGCGGGTCGCTCCCCGGCGAGGGTGAGGCGCTCCATCTTGCGCAGCGCGCTGCGGTTGTCGGCGACCACCTTGTGTTGCGTGCAGCGGTTGTCCCACATCCCGATGGTGTCGTTGGTCCAGTGGTAACGGACCTGGAACTCCGGCTGTTGGCAGTGGCGATGGAAGAAGCCGAGCAGCGCGTCCGATTCGGCGTGGCTGAACCCGTCGAGGCGACGTGTGAACCCGGGGTTCACGAACAGACAGCGGCGCCCGGTGACAGGATGGGTGCGCACGACCGGATGTGTGTTGGCGATCTGCTCACCGCTCGTGTCGCTCGGCACGAAGAAGGCGCGCGGTGCGCTGTGCACCGCCACGAGGGTCTCAGCGAACTCCTGCATCGCCGGCGAGAGCGCCTCGAACGCCGCCTCGAGATCGAGCCACATCGTGTCGCCACCGGATTCCGGCACGACGAGCGCGTGGAGCACCGATCCCATCGGCGGACACTCGGCGAAGGTGACGTCGGTGTGCCAGTTCTCGGCGAGGAAGGTGCGCCCGGTGTCGCCACCGCTGTACAGCTCGACGAAGTCGGCGTCGTCGTGGACGTCTTTCAGGAACGGGTGTTGCCACATCTCGCCGAAGTACCGAGCGAACCGTTTGTGCTGCAGACGATCGATCGGTTGGCCGGGGAAGAACAGCACCTTGTGGCGATTCCATGCGGTGGTCAGCTGGGCGACCGTCGATGCGTCGAGGTCCTCGCGCAGGTCGATGCCCGTGACCTCCGCGCCGAGCACGGCGGTGAGCGGCCTGATCTCGAGTGTCATGGCACCCAGGTTTCCACACCGGGCACGCGTCGACGTGAGCGGTCAGCGCTCGAAGCGCAGGCCGATCGCTTCGCCGACCCGCTCGGCGAACACACGCAGGAAGCGGTGGAGGTCGGTCTCGTGGTACTCGGCGTGCTCCGGTGGCACCGCGATCTCCACCGAGGCGACCCCCGGCTCGCTCGGGCGGATCTCCGCGCCGAGGGCCCGAAGCCCGTCGAGCAGCGCCCGGTTCTCCCACATCACGGTGGCGGTGAGCGTGGAGATGCCGTTGCGACGTGCGACCTCGGCCAACCGGTGCAGGAGCGCCGTTCCGATCCCTCGGCGCTGGTAGGCGTCGAGCACCGTGACCGCCGCTTCGGCGCGGGTGGCGTCGTCCCGGCTGCGGGCGTAACGAGCGATCGCAACCCCCGGGGTGCCGACGTCGTCCATCGCAAAGGCGGCCAAGGCGCACCGGTCGACGCCGTCGACGTCGACGA
>JBGSII010000394.1:0-1522 GCA_041742555.1 Ilumatobacteraceae bacterium | reverse complement strand
AACGGGTCTGTCAGATTTTGTCCGTCGCTTGTGCCGCGTGGCGGTCCGCCGGGGTCCTTGCCCTGACCGATCAGATTCTTCACGCGGTCGAGTCTTCAGCTAGCGCATAGCCGGCATTCTGCTCATCGGGGTCAGCGCATAATGCGCACTCGATAATTCGGCGATCGGTTCTCCGACCGCGCCGCAGTGCGGCCCGATCGTGACGCGAGATAGTCGCGGTGACTCTGCTCCGTGCTTCCAGCGATGCGTTCGTGAGTCCAGGTGCCTGTGGCGTCAACTTCGTCGTGTCGGCTCTGCGCTGCTGGCAGACTTCACCAGCAGTGACCCGATCGAACCCGGACGATTCTGCCAACGAAGAGAACGTCAATCCCGACGCGGTCGTGGCGCCTATGCGGCCGAGCGACAACAGGCCCTCGGATGCTGAAGTCGTCGGGTTCTTGCGCGCCCACCACCGGGCCGATCCGACAGACGTCGAGGTGCTTGGTGGCGGGTTCTGGTCCGCGGCGTACGGCTATCGGGTCGGCGACAACGAGTTGGTTCTCCGCATCAACGACGAGCCCGACGGGTTCCGTGACGACGAGCTCGCCATGCGGTACGGGTCGCCGGCGCTCCCGGTGCCCGAGGTGTTCGCGATTGGAGAGGGGTTCGGTCGCTGGTTCGCGATCTCGCGTCGACACCGCGGCCGGTTCCTGGAAGAGGTCGGCCCTGACCAGGCCGACGCGCTCGGCCCAACCGTCGTCGAGCTTCTCGCCGCCCTTCGGGCCGTGCCCGACACCGGCATTGTCACGCCGGCGTGGCGCGACTGGCTGCTCGCCGGAATCACCGACAGACCCGACCAGCACACGGCCGGGTGGCGTCAGCGTCTCGCTGCCGACGCCAACGCGGAACAGACGTTCCGAGCTGTTGACGACCGCATCCGCTCACTGCTTGATGCGTGTCCTGATCGTCGAGAGCTCGTTCATTCCGACCTCCTCCATTACAACGTCCTCGCCACGCCGCGGGCCGACGCCGTCACTGCGGTGTTCTCGTGGAAGTGCTCCACATGGGGCGACGCCATCTACGACCTGGCGTGGTGCACCTTCTGGGGCCGGTGGCACGAGGGCATCGGGGCGCTAGAACTGTGGGAGCGGGTCGTACCAACATTGTCGGCGGCCGAGGCGGTCGACGTGGCCGTCCGCCACCACGTCTACGAGCTCCAGATCGGCGCCAGTCACCTCGGCTGGTACGCGACCCTTGGCGACACCGAGAACCTGGGCTGGACGTCACGTCACCTGGGCGAACTGCTCGAGCGCGGCCCCCGCCACTGAAGCGCGGCCGAGCCGCCCGACGTATCTCTCTGACAGCGCACAACAAAACTGCCCGAAGTGTCAGGTCAGGGCACTGAATCGCCCCGGGTTCTGTAGAGGCTTGGTTTAGTGGTCTCCGGCTGTGACGGCCGGGTGTTGTTGAGCATAGTGAGCGGCCTCGAACTCGATTGGCGGGATGTTGCCGATGGCGGAGTGGAGTCGGGTGGTGTTCCACC
>JBGSII010000393.1:0-2000 GCA_041742555.1 Ilumatobacteraceae bacterium | reverse complement strand
GACGCATCCGGCCGAGCGCCGAGCCGGCCGTCGGACACGCCCGCCACGTGCTCGGTCTGACCGGTGACCTGGCCGACTGGGCCAGCCGCTTGAGTCGGGGACGGGTGGGACGGCTTCGCCTGGGCATGATCGACGCCGCGGCGATCGGCCATCACTCCGAGTTGATCCGCTCGTTTCGGGCGGATCACCCCGAGGTCGACTTCCGGCTCCGAGTGGCGCCGTCAGCGCCGCTGCTCGAACTGCTGATCTCGGGCGCACTCGACCTCGTCGTGTGTGTCGAGCCACCGACACCCATCACCAGCATCGACGCCGAACCGTTGCTCGTCGAGGAACTCGCGGTCTACGGCCCGCCGGACGGCGACCTCGACACGCCAACCACCTGGGGGCCGTGGGTGTTGTTCCCCGCCGGCTCACACACACGCTCCGTCGTGACCGACGCCCTCGCCCGCATCGGCGTTCCACTCGAGATCGCCGCCGAGAGCCACCAGCCCGAGGTCGTACGCGAGATGGTCCACCTCGGTTCGGGATGGACTGTCCTCCCGACGATCCAGGCCGAGCACGGTGACCGGGCACTCCCCCCGGGCCGACCGCTGACCAGCCGCCGGCTCGTGATCGCAACACGGAGGGACTCGGTACGAGATCCGGTGGTCGACGAGTTCGCCGACAGGCTCAGGAAAGCGTCAACGCGCTGAGATCACGGCGCCGGCGTCGCACCCGCGAGGACCTCACGGAACTGTGCGGTGTCCACGTTGCCCCCGCAGAGCACGAAGGCGCTTCGAGCGCCGCGCTGGTCGATCGGTTCGCTCAGGAGTCCGGCGAGTGCGATGGCTCCAGCCGACTCGGCGACGTTGTGCGTGGTGCGGAAGATGGTCCGCATCGCCTCCGCAGTGGCATCGTCGGAGACGGCGATGATCCGTTCGGCGCCCAGGACGATCCCGTCGATCGCCACCGGGTCGGGCGAGCGGGTCGCCACCCCGTCGACGAACGTCGACGCCGTCTCGGTGACGACGACCGCTCGATGCTCGAACGACAGCTGCGTGGAGCGAGCACGATCCGACACGACGCCGACGATCTTGGTGTCGAGGCCGAGGAGGTCTCGCACGGCGATCAGCGCGTTGATCCCCGATCCCATGCCCACCGGCACGTACACCGTGTCGAGCGGCCCCGCGCCGTCGAACAACTCGAGCGCATACGTCGCGACACCCAACACGAGATCCCGGTGGAAGGGTGGCACCGCTTCGAGGCCGCGAGCGGCGGCGACCTCGATCGATCGCTCGCGGGCCTCCTGGAAGTCGGCACCGAACTCGACGACCTCGGCACCGAGCGCCCGCATCGCAGCGTTCTTCTCGACGCTGTTGCCGTGCGGCACGAAGATGGTGACCGAACGGCCTGCGTGGCGCCCGGCGTACGCGAGGCTCTGGCCGTGGTTGCCGCGGGTGGCACTGACCACACCGGGCACCTCGGGGCGGTCTCGCACCAACCGGTCCATGTAGACCAGACCACCACGAACCTTGAACGCTCCGACCGGCGTGTGGTTCTCGTGCTTCACGATCACCCGGGAACCAGCGACCTCGTCGAGCATCGGCCACGAATACTGAGGCGTCGGTGCAACATGGCGACGCACGATTGCCGTCGCCTCGTCGAGCTCCGCTCGATCGAACCTCACCGCACCACACCCGAGTCGGTCACCACGTGGTCCATGGCCACGTCGTGCGCTTCGACGGGCACCTCGCCGACGACCTGATCCGCGAAGCAGACGCCCACCGACACACAGTCGGAGCGCGTCGCCGACAGGAAACGGTCGTACCACCCACCACCCTGTCCGAGCCGGTGCCCCGCCGCCGTGAAGGCGAGGCCGGGGACCACCACCAGATCGGGCCAGCTCGGCTCGATGCCGGACTCCGGTACGGCGACGAGCCGCCCGGTGGCGGCGCACCACACGAACAGCGACCGCGTCTCGGGCTCGCCGGGGACCGTCGTGAAGCCGAGCACCGTCTCTG
>JBGSII010000392.1:0-6076 GCA_041742555.1 Ilumatobacteraceae bacterium | reverse complement strand
AAACGACGTGAAATCAGCCAACCCACGCTCCGACAACGTCTTCGAAATCGCCGCCGTCAACGTCGTCTTCCCATGGTCAATATGACCCATCGTCCCAATATTCACATGCGGCTTATTACGCTCGAACTTCTGCTTACTCATGATGCGTGCGACTCCAATGTCGTTTCTTGTTTGTCAGATGTGGGTTGTCAAAGGACTGATGTGGTCGTTTCCGTGGCGATCACTCGCCACGGACCCGCTTCACGATCTCCTGGGCGATGGCTTCGGGCACCTGCTGGTACTCGGAGAACTGCATCGTGTAGGTCGCTCGCCCCTGGGTGCGAGAACGAAGGTCGGTACTGTATCCGAACATCTCGGACAACGGCACCTGAGCGTTGACGACCTGGGTGTTGCCCCGGGCCTCCATGCCGCCCACGCGTCCACGACGGCTCGACAGGTCGCCCATCACGTCGCCCATGTACTCCTCCGGGGTCACCACCTCGACCGACATGATGGGCTCCATGAGGACCGGCCTGGCCATCTCGGCGGCCTTGCGGAACGCCATCTGGCCAGCGATCTTGAAGGCCATCTCGGAGGAGTCGACGTCGTGGTACTGACCGTCGACGAGACGGACCTTGACGTCGACTGTCGGGTACCCGGCGAGCACCCCGTTGTCGAGTGAGCTCTGCAGGCCTTGGTTGGTCGGGTTGATGTACTCACGCGGGATCTTGCCGCCGGAGATGGCGTCTTCGAACTCGTAGCCTCCGCCGGGGTTCGGTTCCATGTCGATCTTCACGACGGCGAACTGGCCCGAGCCGCCCGACTGCTTGATGTGGCGGTACTCGACGTTCTTGACTTCCTTGGTGATCGTCTCGCGGTAGGCGACCTGCGGCTTGCCGACGGTGGCCTCGACACCGAACTCGCGCTGCATCCGGTCGACGAGCACCTCGAGGTGCAGTTCACCCATTCCCGAGATGACCGTCTGGCCCGTCTCCTCGTCGGAACGGATGCGGAACGTCGGGTCCTCGTCCGACAGCGACTTGAGCGCTTTGCCGAGCTTCTCCTGGTCGGACTTGGTCTTGGGCTCGATGGCGACGTGGATGACCGGCTCGGGGAACTCCATCCGTTCCAGGATCACGGCATGATCGCGGTCGCAGAGTGTGTCACCGGTGGTGACGTTCTTGAACCCGAGCCCGGCGACGATGTCACCGGCCATGGCGATGTCGAGATCTTCACGCTGGTTGGCGTGCATCAGCAGAATGCGGCCGAGGCGCTCGCGGTCTTCCTTGGTCGAGTTGTAGACCTCTTCGCCCTTGCTGATCTCGCCGGAGTAGACGCGGAAGTAGGTCAGCTTGCCGAACGGGTCGGCGACGATCTTGAACGCCAGCGCGGCGAACTCCTTGTCCTCGGGACCGCGAGTGGCGGGGATCTCTTCGCCGCCCTTCATCACGATGCCCTCGGCCGGCGGGATGTCGAGTGGGCTCGGCAGGAAGTCGATGACGGCGTCGAGCATCGGCTGGACACCCTTGTTCTTGAACGCCGAGCCGCAGAGGATCGGGACGAAGTCGAAGGCAAGGGTGCCCTTGCGGATCGCCTTTTTGATGTCGTCCTCCGACAGCTCCTCGCCGCCAAGGTACGCGTCCATCAACGCCTCGTCCTGAGTCGCGATGGTCTCCATCATCGCTTCGCGGTATTCGTTGGCCTGGTCGACCATGTCGTCGGGGATGTCGACTTCGTCCCACTTCGCTCCGAGCTCTTCGTCGCGCCAGATGAGCGCCTTCATCTTGACGATGTCCACGAGGCCGGCGAAGGGCTTGACGGCCTCAGGGCCACCGGCGCCGACAGGGAGCTGGATCACGAGCGGGTTGGCCTGCAGGCGGTCGCGCACCATGTCGACCGTGCGGTAGAAGTCCGCGCCGATGCGGTCCATCTTGTTGACGAAGCACATCCGCGGCACCTTGTACTTGTTCGCCTGACGCCACACGGTCTCGGTCTGGGGCTCGACGCCAGCGACGGAGTCGAACACCGTGACGGCGCCGTCCAGAACGCGCAGCGAGCGCTCGACCTCGATCGTGAAGTCGACGTGGCCCGGTGTGTCGATGATGTTGATGCGGTGGTTGTTCCACACGCAGGTCGTTGCAGCCGAGGTGATCGTGATGCCGCGCTCTTGCTCCTGGGCCATGTGGTCCATGGTCGCCGCGCCGTCGTGGACCTCACCGATCTTGTAGCTCTTGCCCGTGTAGTAGAGGATGCGTTCGGTCGTCGTGGTCTTGCCGGCGTCGATGTGCGCCATGATCCCGATGTTCCGGGTGCGCTCCAGGGGAAACTCTCGCTTGGCCATCTTCTGCTACTTCACTTCCGTGTCAAAGGGCGACGTGGGGGGTCTTCTGCTGCGCATCGAGGCGCAAGCACGAGATTCGAGTGTATCGGCCGTTCCGGCACCCACACCGGGGACATGGGAGTCGTTCGGACGAGCGACGTGGCGCATGCCACGATGTTCGGGTGAACCCGACCGAACTCGACCTCTTCAGCCCTGCGGAGCAGACACTGCTCGTCCAGACCGATCGGACGCGCCTCGCTGCGCTCAGTGAGGACGAACTCGACGATCTGCTCACCCGCGTCCGACGCGCACGCACCAAGTACACCAAGCTGTATCGGCGCCAGTCCGCCGACCTCGTGGAAGCAACATCGTCACGCGCCGGCACGGCGACGTCGAACCAGCGCACCAAGCGCAAGGCCGAGATCCTCGAGGACGCGCTGGCTCGGGTGGCAGCCGCCCTCGGCGCCGCGGCCCGCGCAACGGCCAAGGAACTCAGAGCGGAGCGTCTGGCGTCCGCCCGAGCAGCGAAGGGATCACCCAGCCGCCAAGGGTCGGGCGTTTCGACCCCGAACCCGACCGCCACGAAGGACGGCACGTCGCCGCGGGGTCGTTCGACCTCGAAGGCCCGCCAAGCCTCACGGAAGTCCTCCGGCGCTCGCAACCAGGCCAAGCGCGACAACCGTTGACCTTCGGTCAGGCCACTCGATCGACGGCGTCGTACCGTGTCAGCGGGCCTGGATGTAGTCGTGCAGCTGGTTGTTCTCGATCTCGAGTTGCCCGACTCGGGCCTTGACGACGTCGCCGATCGAGATGATCCCCGCGAGTCCTCCCTCGTCGTCGACGACGGGGAGGTGGCGGATCCGACGTTCGGTCATCATCGCCATGATCTGATCGACGGTGTCCGCACCGTGACAGGTCGTGACCGCCGTGGACATCGCCGAGGCGACGGAACGGCCGAGCGTGGAGCCGCCATGCGCGGCGAGCGCACGCACGACGTCGCGTTCGGAAACGATCCCATCGATCACGCATCCGTCAGCGCTGACGACGAGGGCCCCGACTCCGTGATCTCGCAGCGACGCCGTGGCGTCCGACAGCGAGGCCGACGGATCGATCGTCGCGACCGCTGTTCCTTTGGCGTTCAAGATGTGGTGGACATGCATCGAGTTCCCCTCTCGATCGGCGCGTGAGCGCTGGCGGCGTCCTCCCCCTGCCATGGGACCTTAGTGCATTCGTGAACGGCGGAAAACGGCCGGAACCCGGAGCCGGGGCCCCGGGTTCCGTTCGAGACGTCATCGCGCCGACAGTGTCGGCGGGCGCTCACCAGCGATAGTGGGCGAACGCCTTGTTGGACTCTGCCATCTTCTGGATGTCGTCGCGCTTCTTCATCGCAGCGCCAAGACCGTTGGCGGCGTCCATGAGCTCGTTGGCGAGGCACTCGGCCATCGTCTTTTCGCGGCGGGCACGTGCGTAGTCGACGACCCAGCGAATCGCCAGGGTGGTCGCACGCCGCGGGCGGACCTCGACAGGGACCTGGTAGGTGGCGCCGCCGACGCGACGGCTGCGTACCTCGAGCGGCGGCTTGACGTTCTCGATCGCCCGCTTGACGGTGTCGATCGCCATGTCGTCGCCGTCGAGGCGGCCCTGGATGATCTCCATCGCGTCGTAGACGATCTTCTCGGCGACGGTGCGCTTGCCGTGCAGCATCACCTTGTTGGTGATCTGCGTGACGAGCACGGACTTGTGGATCGGATCCGCGACGAGTTCGCGGCGGGGAGCGGGACCTTTACGTGGCATCTCGGGTCACTTCTCCTTCTTGGCGCCGTAGCGGCTGCGAGCCTGCTTGCGGTTCTTCACGCCGACCGCGTCGAGCGCGCCGCGGATGATCTTGTAGCGCACACCCGGAAGATCGCGGACGCGGCCACCGCGTACGAGCACGATCGAGTGCTCCTGCAGGTTGTGGCCCTCACCCGGGATGTAGGCGGTGACTTCGATGCCCGAGTTCAGGCGGACACGGGCGACCTTGCGAAGCGCGGAGTTCGGCTTCTTCGGTGTGGTCGTGTAGACGCGGGTGCAGACACCGCGACGCTGTGGCGAGCCCTTGAGCGCCGGCGTCTTGCTCTTGGAGACTTTCGAGCTGCGACCTTGACGGACGAGCTGTTGGATGGTTGGCACGAATTGAACCTCGTTCGTTTCGGTCGTGTCGGCAGCTCGGCGCCATCGACATGTGGTGTGTTGGACGAATCGCGGGTTGCGACCCGCCCGCCGTACATCGGGCTCGTTCGTCGAACTTGCCCGATGAGAGGACCCTGCAAGGCTACGGGCACCCAACGGGTCGCGCAACCGTCCCCGGAGTGATAGAACCGAGTCGGTGGGAGTGCTCACCGCCGATCCGCTCCTCGTCCTCTTCGTCGTCGTTGCGCTCGGAGCCGCCCTGGCCCGAGTGCGCATCAAGGGCGTCGGTCTCGGTCCGGCAGCTGCGCTGTTCGCCGGGTTGGCGATCTCCGCCATCGAGCCCGACCTCGCGGATCTCCCCGCGATCATCCCGCTGTTCGGGCTGGCATTGTTCATCTACACGATCGGCCTCGCATCCGGCCCGGCATTCTTCGGTGGGCTCCGCCAGGACGGGCTCAAGGTGAGCATCGCTGTCGCCGTGCTGCTGGCAGGGATCGGCCTCACCGTCGGTGTGGTCAGCGTGCTCTTCGACTTCGACGCCGGGGCGCGAGCGGGGTTGTTCGCCGGCTCGCAGACGAACACGCCAGCGCTCTCGGCGGCGCTCGACCAACTCGGTCCCGAGATCGCGGCCGGCGAGGTCACCGACCCGGTCGTGGGCTACTCGCTGGCCTATCCGCTCGGGGTGGTGGCGATGATCGTGGCGGCCGGCTGGTCGCTGAGGCGTGTCCGTCACCCGAGCCGAGGTTCGACGACCGTGCCGAGCGAACGTGGTCAACGCAACGCCACGAGCGCAACGGTCATCGTCACGCGCCAGAGCCTGCCGACCCTCGGCGAGCTGCGCGCCTGGCGCGGCGAACGGCTCGCGTTCTCGCGGGTGGAGCACAACGGCGATGTCAGCCTTGCGACCAACGACATCGCGCTCGAACCAGGCGATCTCTGCACGGTGATCGGCGCGCCCGACGTGGTGGATCAGTTCGTCGAATGGGCGGGCCACCGAAGCGAACGACACCTCGCGCTCGATCGGAAGAAGCTCGACTTCCGCAGGATCTCGGTCTCGAAGAGGGAACTCGCAGGGGCGAGGCTGCGCGACATCGATCTCGAGGGTCGCTTCGGGGCGATGGTCACGCGGGTCCGTCGAGGCGATGCGGATCTGGTCGTCGACCGTGACTTCACGCTGCGCCTCGGCGACCGCGTGCGTGTCGTCGGACCGACCGACAAAATGGCCGAGGTTGCCGCTGCACTCGGTGACTCCGACCGCGGTCTGAGCGAGGTTGACGCGCTGGGATTCGCAACCGGGCTGTCGCTCGGGCTGTTCCTCGCGCAGGTGACGATCCCGCTGCCCGGCGGTGGAGAGATCGAACTCGGCGTCGGAGGTGGCCCGCTCATCGTCGCGCTCATCCTCGGCACGATCGGGCGGTCGGGACCATTCACGTGGCAGATCCCGTATGCGGCGAACCTCACGATCCGCCAACTGGGCGTGTCACTGTTCCTCGGCGGCGTCGGGATCCGTTCGGGCGCCACGTTCGCGGACGCCGTCGGGACCGGCGTGGGGCTGCGGCTGGGGATCGCTGCGGTGATCGTCACGGCGGCGACCGCCGCCCTCGC
>JBGSII010000391.1:0-5494 GCA_041742555.1 Ilumatobacteraceae bacterium | reverse complement strand
GATCGCCGGCGGGCGCGACGACGCGGCGCTCGCTCGCCTGGCGGCTGCCGTCGACGAGCACGTCGACCTCTGGACACCGGCGATCCACACGACCTCGCGATTCGAGCTCGTGTCGACCATGGCGAACCTCGACGACGCAGTCACCGACGTCACGGTGAACGTCACCGATGCCGTCGATTCGGGGTCCACGGCGCTCGTGGTCTGGCTCGCGACCGGCCGGTTCTCGAAACCGGCGTGCTTCGACGACGACCATCTGATCGAGCCGAACGGCGCCGTGATCAGGGTGGCAGGAACGACGAGTGTGTCGTTCACGTCCGATCACCGGGCCGACCGCATCCGCTTGTACTACGACCGCCTCTCGATCATGGCGCAGATGTTGACCGCGGACGCTCGCAGCCAGCGCCGCTGACGGGCCTTCAGCCCGGTGGCGTCGCAGGGAGCAGCCCAGCGGACCTGGCGCGTCGTACGGCCTCGCTGCGCTTGTCGGCGTCCAGCTTGCGGTAGATCGACGCGACGTGGGTCTTGACCGTGTTCCGTGAGACATAGAGCTGCGATGCGATGTCGGCGAGGCTCAGATTGGTCGGCAGGAGCCGCAGCACTCGCAGTTCCGAATCGGTCAACGCCGAGGCACCGGTGGCGTGGACGTGCATCGCCTCGATCTGGCCCTCCAGCTCGCGGACACAGGCGATCGCACCCCGCTCAGATCCGCCTCCGCTGGGCTCGAACCGTGCGTGGTGCTTGAGTTCGCGGATCAGCTCGCGTCCGGTCGTGCGGTCGTCGAGGACCAGCGCCGTGCGCACGAGCGCAAGACGCGAGATGATGTTGAACCACGGAGCGACGGTGCGGAAGCGAGCGAGCGCGTCGCGAGCCGCCGCAAGCGCCTGCAGCGCTCCTTCGCGATCTCCCCGTCGTGCCTGCTGGAGCGCCCCGACCGCCATGACATGAGCGGTGGGCGCGAGGAGCTCCGCCCCACGAGATCTGACTGCCTTGGTAGCACGAGACGCGTAGTCGGCCGCCGACGAGTGGTCACCGACGCAGTCGGCGATGATCGACAGGGTCGCGAGACAATGACCGACGATCATGTCGTCGCCGCTCAATTCGCCCTCGAAGCTGCCGGCGGCGAGCGCGTCCCGAGCGGCTTCGAGGTCGCCGTCGACGAAGCAGAGGGCGCCATGAAGCCAGCAAGCGAGCCCCGACCACGGTCCGCCGGAGAGCTGAATTCGGGCGGCAGCGACGCCAGGGATCAGATCGCGGGCAGGGCGCTCGTCGAGCATCGCGTGCAGGAGGTTCGCCCACCACGTCGTCGGCTCGGACCCCTGGCCGCCGCTCGCGCGAACGGCGTCGTCGTGGAGCCGCAACCACTGGATTGCGCGCACGTCGTCACCGCGTTGCAGCGCGATGACGCACTGGAGCGCCGTCAAGCCGGATGACGCCCGCAGAGCGTCCGCCGAAAACGGTGTCATCCAGTTCTCGACCGTCTGATCGCGACCGGTCGTCAAGTAGCCACCTCCGTGAACGACCACCACGCGCTCGAGCTCGGCCAGATCCCCGGCGGCCCGGAGGTGCTCGACGGCCCGATCGATGTCGCCGAGCCGTTCCCAGTGGGCACCGGCACGACGGTGGATGTGGAACCACCGTTTCAGATCACCGTCTCTCAGCTCCGCCGACAGCCGGTGGCGGAGCAGTCTGTGCAACCGATACCACCCACCACGCTGGTCCAACGCGAAGACGACGACGTCGTCGCGGTGCAGCCGCTCGAGGAGCTCACTGGAGTTCGACCGGTCGAGCACCTCGTCGCAGAGTTCACCCGAGAACTGCCCGAGGCAAGCGACCTCGCGAAGAAGAGTTCGATCGTCGTCGTTCAATTGGGCGAGCCATTCGTCGCGGAGGTAGTCGACGAGGTTGACGTGATCGGTGATGTGGGGCGACAACGGCGTCGAGCGGAGCACCTCGCCAGCGAGCCGCACTCCGGCAGGCCATCCCTCGAGGACGTCCAGCACGTCGACGACGTCGGGCGCGCCAGCGTCGACGCCCATCTCCTCGAGCAGCTCGTGGGTCTCGGACCGGTCGAACGCGAGGTCGTCGACGGACACGTCGACGACACCCGGGGCGAGTCGGAGTCTGCCGAGCGTGCCCTGGTGGTGATGACCGCGCCCGATCAGGACGATCGTCGAGCCCGGAGCGAGGCGCCCCGCGATCGTGCGGATCATCCAGTTGCCGTCAGCGCTGTCGATCCGATGGACGTCGTCGAGGACGAGTACGAACGGCTCCGGTGGGTCAGAACTGCCGACGCCGTCCTCGAGCGCACGGATGTACGGATTGACGGCCGCGGCATGCACCATCGACGGCACCGGAATGTCGTGGATCCCGGCCAGCGCGTCGCGGAGGGTGCCGAACAGTGCGACCGGATCGGCATCGCTGCGGTGGACGTCGACCCAGCGGACGGGTCGTCTCTCGGAGGCGACCCACCGCGTCACGAGGGTCGTCTTGCCGAAACCCGACGGAGCGAGAACACGCAGCAGACGCCCGTCGGCACGCTCGTAGAAGTGATCGAGCCGCCGTCGCTCGATGAGGCGCACCGATGTAGCAAGCGAATGGGGCTCGAGCGTCCGTCGCTCGTGGTGATGAATATCGTCCAGCACGGTGTGGTTCTCGACCGAGGCTCGGCCGAGCCCAACTGTAGCGCTCGCATGACACCGTCACTGCGAGTTCGCTGGGTGACCGCCCGGGGTGTCAACGTCGAACGACACTGGTCGTCGGCGAACCCGCTGCGACGGACCGAACTCGTCAGCTCGGTGAGACCGCTGAACTGGCGTGAGCTCGATTTGCGCTCGTGCGATTGCCGTCAACGTTCAGGGCGATCAGTCGACTCGGAGTGACACACAACGCGACGACGGGCTCCCATGCGTCGTCACCCAGGAACCGAACGTCCAGCGGCGCTTCGAGTCGACAGAATCTGCCATGGTTCACGTCGACGAGCCAGACCGTGCCTTCGGCATCGAGTCGAACGACGCCGGCCATGGCGACCTCGGCGCCTGCGGGGCGGCGATTTCTGTGTTCAGCGCCGCCTTGGTCCGCGAGGGGAGGGGTCTCAGCCGCAAAATCGTCGTCACATCGAATCGGTTCGGGGTCGATCACCACGCACACGTCCGTCGCAGACGCTGCGTTGATCACCTCGACCAACGACGTGGTGTAGGCCCTGTCCACATTGGATGACGGCCGGATGACCACGTTGGCACCGCCAGATTCGATGACGACTCGCTCGTCGGCATCACCGATCATCCCCAGCGATTCGGATTGTCGATCCATCAGCACAACCTCCTCGTGCGCTCCATCGTCGCCCCGCTTCGTAACGGGCCTGTGACAGAACCGAACCGAACCCGCGACATTGTTGCCGGACGGCGGACGCGGGCCAGCGCCCCACACAGCCGCCCGATTCGCCCACTTGCGTAGCGAACGCGCGACCATGAGTGGGCCCGCACGGGACTCCGGTGAGGTGGTGATGATGGATCCCGAGACGATCGACCTGCTCGACGACCCCGTCGTCGCAACCACCCAGTACGGCACCGTGCGCGGTGCGGCGATCGAGGGCCTCGCCATGTTCAAGGGGATCCCGTATGCGGCGCCACCCGTCGGACGGCTCCGGTTCCGACCGCCTCGACCACCGGAGTCGTGGACCGGCGTGCGCGACGCGCTGCGGTGGGGACCGATCGCTGCGCAGGCGGCCGACCCGCTCGAGCGCTACGGCGCCGAGCCCGACGAGCTCGACAGCACGACGGTCGGGATGCCGATCCCGGTGTTCACCTCTGAGGACAGTCTGTACCTCAACGTCTGGACGCCGGCGCTCGATGGTGCTGCCAGACCGGTGATGGTGTTCATCCACGGGGGCGCCTTCGTCGTCGGCTCGACGTCGTGCGACTACTACACGGGCGAGCACCTCGCCCGTCATGACGTGGTCGTCGTGACGTTCAACTACCGCTTGGGAGTGTTCGGATTCCTCGAGCTGGGAAGCATCGACGAGACGCTCCGCGGCAGCGGCAACAACGGACTGCGAGATCAGATCGCAGCGCTGCGATGGGTCCGTCGAAACATCGCAGCCTTCGGCGGCGACCCCGAGAACGTGACGGTGTTCGGCGAGTCCGCCGGGTCGATCTCGATCTGTGCGTTGCTGGCGACGGCGCGACCTGACGAGCTCTTCGACCGAGTGATCCCACAGAGTGGCGGCCCGAACCTGCTGCACACCGCGTCGTTCCAGGACCGGGCGGCACGAGCTGTGATCGACGCCGCGAACCAGATCGGCGTCGACGACCTCGCGACGGCCTCAGCGCTGCAACTCGTGGAGTCCGGGTACGTCGCTGCGTCGAGCAGTCCGTATGCCGACACGCTCTTCGCGCCGTACATCGACGGCGAGCTCGTCCTCGGCGAGCCGTACGAGCTGCTGCGCAGCGGACATGCCGCGGGTGTCACCATGCTGACCGGCGCGACCCAGGACGAGATGGGGTACTGGTCGATGTACGACAGCCAGCTGCGGAACTACTTCGTCGAGGAGTCCGACTTCGGGTCTCCGATCGGGCTTCCGGCCTCGCTGCGAGCACTGTTGGACGATGCCCTGGCGCCGGCCACCATCGACAGCATCTACGCCGACTGGGTGTCGCAACACAATCCGCCGCGCGGCCGACGTGACGACGCCGCGACCATCTTGCACGCTCAGATCGACGACTACGTGATGATCCAGCCGATGACGCGACTCGCAGAAGCGCAGCTCGACCACGCGCCGACGTACATGTACCGGTTCGCGTGGAAAGTGCCAGCGCTCGTGCTCGACGAGCCCGAGCAGGACCTCGGCGCAATCCATGCTCTCGAGCTGTCGTTCGTGTTCGGGACCGGCGACATCATCTCCCCCGGCGGCGACCGGTTGCTCGAGGATGCGGTGCAACGCGATCGGGTGGACGCGATGTCGTCGATGATGCGCCAGGCATGGACGAACTTCGCACGCACCGGAGGCCCGAGCGGTGGCGAGGTGCCGAACTGGCCGCCGTATGACCTCACGGACCGCGCAACAATGGTGTTCCGCAACGACGCGCAGGGCGAACTCGACGTCAGCGTGGTCGGCGATCCCGACCGCACGAGGCGCGAGGTATGGCTCGCCCACCCATTCGCGCCGTTCACCTGAACCCGAGACGTGTGGCCGTGGTTCATGGTGGCTCCTCGTTCGTCGGCTGGCGCCGCCGCTCGCACCCGTGGTCCGGTTGGGCGTATCGAGGACTCACACCACGTCGCGGCGTTGCACGCTGATGAGTCCGATGGCGGCCGGGATGAGTGCCCAGACCGCCAGGGCAGCCAAGGCCGCGGGTGCGCTGACGTCGTCGGCGGTGCCGGAGATGACATTGGCGAGGTTGGCGGGCATCCAGGATGCGGTGTCGTTGGCGAGCTGGACAACCAGGGGCGGCGCGACCATGAAGGTGAACACGGTGAGCGTGACGGCGCCGCCGAC